>JAFMHC010000287.1 GCA_017854775.1 Gammaproteobacteria bacterium
TGCACATCACCTACCTGGGTGATTTTTACAAGGAGGTCGATGACGTGACGTTTACTCTGTAAGCGGTGTAGTCTTTCTAGCCATTTTAGTAACCCTGATTAAGTAACCCTACCGTCTAGGGTTACTAAAAATAGTGGATATCGCTACACCTAACACGATTTCTTCGGACACAAAAAAGCCGCAAACCATTTAAGGCTGCGGCTTTAGTGTACTTTGCTGAATGTTATCAGACTTATAGTTGGTGTCCAGAGAGGGACTTGAACCCTCACGACTTGCGTCACTACCCCCTCAAGATAGCGTGTCTACCAATTCCACCACCTGGACTTATTCTTTACCTACATTACTTCGTCTATCTAATTCTTACCAAGTGTACGACCCGCTACGCGTGCACCGATTTCAGGCTGCGCCTTCGCGGCACTAAAGCCTTCGGCTCGTCGTCTACCAATTCCACCACCTGGACTTATTCTTTACCTACATTATTACCTCGTCTATCTAATTCTTACCAAGTGTACGACCCGCTACGCGTGCACCGATTTCAGGCTGCGCCTTCGCGGCACTAAAGCCTTCGGCTCGTCGTCTACCAATTCCACCACCTGGACTTATTCTTTCCCTACATTACCTCGTCTATCTAATTCTTACCAAGTGTACGACCCGCTACGCGTGCATCGATCTCAGGCTGCTAGTTGGCGTCAGGGGCTACCGGCGCTTCTAGTTCTGATTCGTCTATTACCTCGTCGACTTGCGGAGATTCAATTTCCGGCACGTCAATTGTCGGTACTTCGTTCGCTTGCTCTTCCACTACTGAATCTATGCTTGGGACTTCACTACTTTGCTCAACGTTAATCGGCGCTATCTCTTGCACAGCTGCGTTACGCTTGGCGTATATGTATGCCAAGGTTAAGCTGCTGACGAAGAACACTACTACCATGGTTGAGGTGCAGCGAGTAAGGAAATTAGCCGAACCTTTACTACCGAACATGCTCGCCGAGCCGCCGCCACCAAATGCAGAACCCATGTCGCCTTTACTTTGTTGCATTAACACTAACGCGATTATTGCAATAGCAGCAAATACGTTGACGAGTATTAGAATAGTTGTGATGTTCATTATATAACTCTATTTTGGCAGAACACGGCTAAAACCTTAATATTGGTCTAAAAGCTGAGCGTTCAAGTCTTTTCTATTATTTTTTGTACAGCTTCACAGATACCTGCAAAACCACTTACTTGTAACGACGCGCCACCAACTAGGCCGCCGTCAATATCTTTTTGAGCGAATAGCTCATCAGCATTGCTAGGCTTGACACTGCCGCCGTAGACAATCCTTACTGCTTGTGCAATTTCAGAGCTCAAGCTACCAAGCTTGGCACGAATAAATGCGTGTACATTTTGCGCTTGTTCTGGACTCGCTGTCTCGCCCGTGCCGATGGCCCATACTGGCTCATAAGCAATAACGGCGTTGGCAAATCCTGCAATTCCAACTGTGTCGATAACCGCATCTAGTTGCGCGCCCACAACATCTTCAGTCTGCCCGGCGTGTCTTTGTGCCAAGGTTTCACCAATACACAGTATTGGCACTATTGACGGGTACTCAAGACAAGCTGAGAATTTTTCTGCAACTTCTTTATCGGATTCGTTAAACAACTCTCGTCGTTCAGAGTGACCCAATAATACATATTTACAACCGAGCTCGGCTAACATCGAGAGAGAGATCTCTCCGGTGTATGCGCCTGAGTCAAATTGGCTAACATTCTGAGCACCAACTGAAATCGGTTGGCTTTCAGAACAGTCAATAGCCTGACTCAAATACGGCGAGGCGGGACACACTAAAATGTCATACCCTAGCTCTTTTTGTTCACTTAATCTGGCCGCATCTAGTGCACGTCTAGCGACACCAGAGATCAACTCGGTGGTCATTTCTGAACTACCGTGCATTTTCCAATTACCTGCTACTAAAAAGCGTCGCATAAAATCTCTTTAATCAGAATCAAGTGAGCGGCGGATATTAGCATAGCCCCTAGCTTTGCACTAGGAATCTTGACAACAAATTAACCACAAACGATTAGCTTAAAGTTGATTTTTCACTACCTTAGAAATTTCTTCGCAGGTCGACTTAACTAAAGCGTCATCTTGGCCTTCGACCATTACTCGAATGACCGGCTCGGTACCGGACGGGCGTAACAGCACCCTCCCAGTATCGGCTAAGGCTGTCTCGGCCTGAATAACCGCCTGCTTAACCGCCTTAAGCTCAACAACGGTGGCCGCGTTAGTGCCTTGTGGTAAGCGAACATTAATCATAGTTTGCGGATACATAGGCATTTCTGCGGCAAGCTCGTGCAGAGGTTGCTGCATAAATTTCATCTGTGTGAGAACCTGTAGCGCCGACACTAAACCATCACCGGTAGTGGTTTTATCTAAACAAATGATGTGCCCTGACGACTCACCGCCAAGAACCCAATCGCGTGCTTTTAGCTCTTGCATGACATAACGATCTCCTACTTTCGCCCTAACAAAAGGAATGCCTCGCTCTTGCAGCGCCTTCTCCATGCCGAAATTACTCATCAAAGTGCCTACCACTCCGCCTTTGAGGCGCTTTTGCTTAGCCAGACTATCAGCAATCACAAATAGCAGCTGATCTCCGTCTACAACATCACCATGACTGTCAACCATTAAGACTCGGTCGGCATCGCCATCGAATGCGATGCCAACATCACAATTTTTCTCTAACACCAGCTTTTGCAAACCTTCAATATGGGTTGAGCCGCAGCCGTTATTGATATTGAAACCATTCGGTTGATTATTGATAACGTGAAGATCAGCGCCTAGTTCGTGAAACGCTGCAGGTGCCGACTGATAGGCAGCGCCATTGGCGCAGTCAATCGCGACTTTAAGGCCTTTGAAGTCCATCCGTCGCGGGATAGTGCCCTTACAAAACTCTACGTAACGACCAACTGCGTCATCCATACGATGAGCCTTGCCTAACTCTTGAGCCTCGACCACGGTCATAGATTTGCTCATCAAAGCCTCAATTTCAAGCTGAAACTCGTCTGAAATTTTTGCACCATCGGGTGAAAAAAACTTAATACCATTGTCCGAATAGTGATTGTGCGAAGCACTGATTACTACACCGGCATTGGCTCTAGCGGTCTGAGTTAAATACGCAATCGCGGGCGTTGGTAGTGGCCCCAACATTGTCACGTCCATACCTGCCGACGATAAGCCGGCCTCCATGGCTGACTCCAAGAGGTAGCCAGAAACCCGCGTATCTTTACCAACAAGAACGCTGCCTTTACCGTAATGTCGTTTAACGACGGTACCTAATGCCCACCCTAGGTGAACAATGGTCTTCGGTGTAATCGGCTCAACACCGACGGCACCACGTATCCCGTCGGTTCCAAAAAAAGGTTTAGTCATAATTTTTGTCTTATTTGATGACATTGTGTTGCGTTAACTGTGAATCTAGCCTAACTGTTACAAACGGCTTCTACCGCCCGTATTGCATCGTAGGTTTCCCGAACATCGTGTACCCGAACTATTTTTGCGCCATTCAATATCGCCTGCACTGCTAATCCTAAACTGGCCGGTAAACGCTGATCGACCACTCGCCCTAGCAGCATGTCAATTAAAGATTTACGCGATACACCGATCAACATCTGACAGCCGGTACTCTCTCGCAGTTGCGCTACTGACTTTAGCAACTCTAAATTATGTTTTAAGGTTTTACCAAAACCAATCCCAGGATCGAGGATGATGTCATTTAGCTTAATTCCGGCATCCAAAGCAGTCGAAACTCTCTGTTTGAAGAAGGCCTCAACTTGAGCGACAACGCTTTCATATTGGGGTTTTGCCTGCATCGTCTGTGGCTGGCCCTGCATATGCATGATACAAACGGGCACGTTGGCAGTGGCAGCCACCTCAATCGCTCCAGGCGCTCGTAAACCGTTGACATCATTAATCATGCTGGCACCGGCATCAATCGCTGCACGCATGACCTGAGGCTTATAAGTATCTATCGATATGGGCACGGTTGTTTGGGCGCTTAAAGCTTCGATCACTGGTATGACACGCTTGAGTTCTTGCTCGACAGTTACTTCTTCAGCACCCGGACGTGTTGATTCACCGCCGATATCGAGTACATCGGCACCTTGCTCAACCAGCAATAGGGCCTGTTCGACAGCCAGAGACGAGTCATTGAATTGCCCACCGTCTGAAAACGAGTCAGGGGTGACATTAATAACGCCCATTATTAAAGACCTGTCGTGCCTTAATAATGAGCGTATCGAGTTTTCACCCATAGTTAACTAGCCTGGTTACTAAATCGGGATCGCCGAGCTTTTAAGCGTCGCTAGCTGGCTTATCCATTTGAGGCTTGATACTTGGGCGATCACCAGAATCGTCACTTGAGTCTTTCTTCTTCGGAATTGGTAGGTCTGCCGGAGGCGTTGGATCTTTACCTTCCATAATCTCAGCAATTTGGTCAGCGTCAAGAGTTTCATACTCCATTAAACTGCGCGTCATCACTTCTACTTTATCTCGATTATCTTCTAGGATCTTTTTCGCTCGAGCATACTGTTCATCCAAAATTTTCGATACTTCCGTATCAATCAAATTGGCAGTCTGATCACTCATTTTAGAGTTGGTATTGCCACCTAAGCCACCATTTTGCTGGCTATCAGCATAGACTCTAGTACCCAATGCGTCACTCATACCCCATCTGGATACCATATTATGAGCCATCTCTGTAGCACTCTCGAAATCACTTGAGGCACCAGTGGTCATCTGCTTCATAAAAATTTCTTCCGCAATTCTTCCACCTAACGCCACGGAAATACGTGCATACAAAAATTCTCGATCATAGCCATAACGATCTTCTTCAGGCAGGTAGAACGTCAACCCAAGTGCTCTACCACGAGGGATAATGGTAACTTTATGTACCGGATCATAAATATCTTTCAAGACCGCACCGACCACTGCATGACCGGATTCGTGATATGCGGTGTTGAGTCTTTCTTTTTCAGGCATCACAATCGAGCGCCGTTCTGCGCCCATCATAACTTTGTCTTTGGCGAACTCGAAGTCTTCCATTTCGACCAGTTTTTTTGCTCCACGTGCCGCAAACAATGCTGATTCATTAACCAAGTTGGCGAGATCTGCGCCTGAAAAACCAGGAGTGCCTCGGGCAATCACGGCTGCGTCAACAGTTTTGCCGATAGGCACCTTACGC
>JAFMHC010000288.1 GCA_017854775.1 Gammaproteobacteria bacterium
CACCGACCAATGAAACCAGAAAATCGATAATCGAATCGCGATCCTCCGGAGGCACACCGCGGCCAAGTTGATACATAATCATAATATCTACCGCTTCCTCGATAGTTTTCACTGAACCGTCGTGAAAATATGGCGGCGTTTTAACGGCCAGCCTTAAGCTGGGAACTTTAAAGACACGTTTATCCCACTCGTTTTTGGTAACCCCATAACGACCAAGATCATCACTTAGGCTACCGTTTTGCATGTTGATATCTTTCAATACACCAAATTTTTGGAACATATTGCCCCCGACATTCGCGCCCTGATGGCATGAGATGCAGCCGTAAGACTTAAATAATTCGTAGCCCTTTTTCTGATTCGCCGAGATTGCTGTTGGTTCACCTCGTAAATATTTATCAAAGGGCGAGTTTGGGGTAATCAGCGTTTTTTCATACTCAGCGATCGCATCGACAATCAGCTCTTTCGACATATCCTTGTTGTAGGCATGCATAAACGCCTCGGTATAAGAAGAGTCACGTCTCGGCGTTTGATCAAGCTTGAGTTTCGCAATCGCGTCATCCCATGAAATCATTCCCATTTCAACTGGGTTAGTAACGGGTGACTGGGCTTGATGACTGAGATCGTCAGCACGGCCGTCCCAAAACTGCTTGAAATTAAAGACTGAATTAAACACTGTCGGCGAGTTGCGCTCACCAAGCTGTTGCTTAACGCCTTCAGAGACGTTTCGATTCTCCGCGCCCCAACCATCGATATCATGGCAACTGCCGCAAGACATGGAGCCATCAACCGATAGCTGGGTTTCGAAGAACAACCGTTTACCCAATGCCGCCTTAGCTGCATCGACTGTAACCGTTGGCAATGGCTGAATAGGCTCATTGCTCTGCGCCAGAGCCCTGTTTATGCCAACCAATGTAAACGATGAGCATATTATGCCTACGACTAAATATCTAAATATCATGATTCCGACCCGGTGACGGCTAACTAAATGATTATAGCTTTGCGTAGACTAATTTTTTCGCATGCTATTCTTTTTAAGGCACTATTGCAGTGCACTCGACCCAAAAGGTTGGTGCATTTTACGCTTGCAAAGTGATCAATAACAAGCACTCAAGTGTGAATTTTCATAAACTTTATCCATGCTGTTTATGGCTTCGGTTATAACTTCTTACTCCTTCAATCTAACGATTCTGATGGCCGATATTAAGCACACAAAGGCCAATAAGCACAATTGCTAGATAAACGCATATTGCAGATTTCTATTGTCGGCAAAAAGCATTGACCATGATAATTAGTCGTTTTTTCTTAAGCCTTTTGAACAAACCTTAGTACTGGCCTAAAGTTGCCACATGAGCTGGGAGCGGAGTCGTCTGTTTGGCAGTGATCAGATTAAAGTAGTGTCCTGTGGCAAAGCGAACTTATGATGAAATGAACTGTGATTATTATAAAAATTCAAAGAATTAAATCACGCTTTTAGAATGACATGGCTACTTGTTTTGCTTTAGGCAAGCACGCTAACTTATCGGTTGAGATGGTCAATGCCCGCTGAGCTTTTATGTTCTATAGATTGGCTAACGTAAGGTCGGCCAACGACCTATTTCACTTACCGAGTTGGCGTGCAAACGCTAATAACGTACATTTGAAAGCATGACTATTCAAAATTATTTTATCTATGCAATGACGATCTCGGTAATATCGTTATGAGCGACGACTTTGAGACCTACCTTGCTCATGAACGCGCCAAGCACTCATCTGAACAAGCCTTAGTCACGTTTATTTCTGAAGCCAGCCACGCGATATTAACTGTAGCGCTGATTTGGGGCATGTTTCCTCATCAAAACTTACTAGCCTGGCTTGGCGTATCGCTTTTCATTTCTTTATTATCGGTTTGGTGTCGTAAAGCCTTGGTGCCGTCAAAACCATTTTATTCTATTAGACGATGGAGCTTCTTTGCCGGTATCAGCTCGTTTCAAGTAGGCTTAATTTGGGGTCTGGTTCCGGTGCTTTTTTTTGCTCCAGATAATATTATTTATCTAGCCTTTATTATCGCGCTTTACACTGGTTATGTGTCTGGAGGCCTAGCTGTATCATTCACCTATCACCGTAACTTCATCATTTTCTGTGCGGGGCTGACCATTCCGTTTGCCGCGCGTATGCTTTATCAAGGCGGCGACCCCTACACGGCGATAGGTGGGCTTGCAATTTTCTATTGCTTGTCGTTGGTTTACGTTGCCAAAAACTCTAGCGACTTATTTTTAGCGTCAACAAAAATACAATACCAGAACAAAGAGGTATTAGCCGAATTAGCCAGAGAGAAAGAAGCTGTAGAACAAGCGGTTGCCGCCAAAGATCGTTTTTTAGCGTCTGCAAGTCATGACTTACGCCAGCCATTGAATGCCATCAGCTTGTTTGCTGTTGCGTTGCAACCATTGCAAACTGAGAAACTTGGCAATGAAATAGTTGATAAGATTCTATTCTCCCTTAAAGGCTTGAACGGGATGCTTCATAGCCTGCTGGATATCTCTCGCTTGGATGCAAACGTGGTTGAAAACCAGCCGAAGCATATCGCCTTGCAAATGCTGGTTGATCAATTATGCGACGAATATCAGGAAAAAGCACCGCACTTAACCATTGGCTGCGACATCGGGCAACAAATCACGGTATTCGTCGACCCTACCATTTTGTATCGAGTTTTGCGTAACCTAATAGATAATGCGGTTAAATACACACCTCAAGGAGAGGTCAAAATAGTCGCCAAGTTTGTCAGCGACGACGCAGTAGAACTGATTATCAGCGATACCGGAATAGGGATACCCGAGGATAAAATCACTACGGTGTTCGATGAGTTCGAACAACTCAATAATCCTGAGCGAAATCGCGAGAAAGGTCTGGGGCTGGGGCTAGCGATAGTACGGCGATTGTGTGCAATTGCAGCGATTGAAATTGAACTTAATTCTGTGTTTGGTCGTGGTACTGTTGTGACGATACAGCTCGCATCTGCTCGTCAGGGAGAGACGGTTAAGGCCGTCTCTGCGGTGTCGGTTGAGCTGGGTGGCAAGCTCGCCTTAGTGATTGACGACGATCATGACATTTTATTTGGTATGCAAAAACTGCTGATTGGTTGGGGTTGCGAAGTGATCGTAAGCGACTCACTGCAACAAGCCATCGATAAACTTGGTCAACACGGTAGCGTGCCAGACTTTATCATCAGTGACCTGCGGTTGCGTGCGGATGAACAAGGCGACGATGCCATTGAGGCGATACGTGAAGAATTCAATATAGATACCCCTGCGATGGTGGTCACCGGCGATACCGCACCACATCGAATAGCCGCACTCAAGGAAAGTGGTTTGACCGTGCTTTATAAACCAATAGATCCCAGTGATTTAAAGGAGCAACTTGATTTGTTATTAAGCCAAGCAACTCAGAACTAGTACCTCAGATCTACTACCTCAGACCTAGTACCCCAGACCTAGTACCCCAGAGTAAATCAGTCTTGCATTGGGGTGGCCATTTAGCCCGTTGTTGTGATCAGTTTTTAGTTGCTAAGATAATTCTAAGATTTGAATTTAATCGTGTGCAATGAAAAACAATGAGATCAAAATCGAAGGTTAAGACCCAATTAAACCGCTATACGGTGGTGCCGTTCAAGAGCTTAGCGATGCTCTTTTTTGTTTGTATTTCGCTGTCCGCTTGTGGGGGTGATTCTGAAGAAAATAGCAGCACCGTTGGCTCCGAAAAGAAATCACCGATAAGTAAGGCTAAACAATGGAAAGGGTCGGCCGATGGCTATATCAGTATCGGCGAACCGGCGACTGACAGAATTGAACTATTTGTGCGAATAGGAAGGCTATTGGCCGCGGCACATGTGTATCGATCTAGAGCGGAGGAGTTTCTCTCGGTGCGAGATCCTAGTTTAGAGCAAATCAATACTGCAAAGGCGCGTGTGCTAGCGGCTCTGGATGATGAGTTGCGAAACTCGATTGCGGCGATAGAACCCGTCATTGAAGAAAAAATGAATCAATCGAATCAGCAGTTTGCATTGTACGGTTTGCTGCTAGAACTTAGAGAAGAGCAGCAGATAGCCGACATTCTTAACGGCGACCGCGGGCAACGCGATAAGCAGCTTGCCGCACGCCAAAAAGTACTGGCGCTGTATGATCGAATACACTCTGCGGCACTCGCTTTCTTTCCGTCTCGGCATGAGTACTTACTGGCGTCGTCAGCGCTGATTCGTGAAGCGGGTGATAAGACGGCGTTGGCGGTATCGGCGGGCGGCGTGATATTGAACGTCGACTTATTAAAAGAAGCCAGCGAATTGATCGATAGGTCAACCAAGCTTGATCCAAGAAGCGTCAGTTTTTGCGATTCTCAACGCTTGCCGATGCGTTTACACAAGGATTCAATTAATCAGCTTTTGGATCAAATGGTTCCGCTACAACTTGGTGAAAAACTGAAAGTGACCGCCAGTGATGTATACCGCTTAGCCAAACAAGCACAAACCGCGGGTGAACGTTTTCCTGTAAAAGACAGCTCAGAGTGTCAATAAATCATGCTAGAGCCCAAGCCCAAGCTTAAGCATATGAAACTACTGCGTTTCGGTATTTTATTGGTGGTGCTTTGCACTCTGCCTAAAGCTGCTTTTGCCGCAACGATTCAGGTTACTTCGCAAATTGGTGAGCCAGGTTGTGATCTGGTCGACGCGATCACCACCGCTAATAGCAACACTCCAACAGGTGGTTGTATTGCGAATAATGGCAGTTTTACGGTGGGCGGGAGAGATCTAATTGTGCTGAATTTTGCTGCGCCTATTAGCGAGTTTTTGGTTAGCTCGGTAGAGGGTTCTAGCAGCGGCTTACCTGTCATAAGTACTGATATAAAGATTCTTGGGCGTGGAGGCGCAGCTAAGGTGGTTATTAAGAGATCAGACGCTCCATCCACCCCAGACTTTAGGCTATTTTTGGTTACCGGCAGTGGTAGCCTTTCGCTTGAGAATATTTCAGTGCGCAATGGCAAGCTCTCTACTAGCTCGGGCGGTGCAATTCTAATTCAAGGAGGGCTACTTGATATCGATAACAGCGAGTTTGTTAATAATCAGAGCCCTCTTGGAGGAGCGCTTTCGTTAAGTAATAACGATGATAGCGTTGTGACTATTCAAGACACTCTTTTTTCGAATAACAGATCAACAGAAACCTTT
>JAFMHC010000289.1 GCA_017854775.1 Gammaproteobacteria bacterium
CGGATTTTGAACGAGGTTTTATTCGCTCAGAAACTACCGCTTTCGAAGATTATGATAAGTATGGCGGTGAACAAGGCGCTAAAGAAGCCGGCCGTTTTCGCTTAGAGGGAAAGGATTACATTATGCAAGACGGGGATGTCGTACATTTTCGCTTTAACGTTTAAATTACTTCTGTAAACTTAAAACTTAAAACTTAAAACTTAAAACTTAAAACTTAGAAGTAAGAATAAAGCTAATAAAAGGTTGCTTTGGGATTAATAGATACACTTGCTTATATATTAGATCATCCGCTGAATAAAAAGCGGAGATTAGCCGCTATGACGCGGTTCATCTGGTGGCAGTTGAAATCTCGGTTAAGTTCAGGTGATATCCAATATAACTGGGTCAACAACGCTAAAATACTAGCCTCTACGGGGGAGACGGGTGTCACTGGGAATATCTATTGCGGCTTGCATGAGTTTTCTGATATGGGGTTCTTACTGCATGTTCTCAGGCCTGACGACCTTTTTGTCGATATCGGTGCCAATGTCGGCTCCTATACCGTATTGGCATCAGCGTCGATCGGTGCTAAGACTATTTGTTTTGAACCGATTCCACTGACCTATATGCGATTAATTTCAAATATAGACGTTAATAACATGGCTCAGAAAGTCACGGCACACAATGTCGCGCTCGCTGATACACCGGGGGAGCTGACATTTTCGACAGATCAAAATTGCATGAATCACGTGATCGCTGATCATGAATCCTCGCCCGCTAGCGTGACCGTGAAAGTACGCACTTTGGATGAATGTCTAAAAGAGGCCCCCTTTTTAATAAAAATCGATGTAGAAGGCTATGAGATGCCGGCGCTACGGGGCGCGGTCTCAACATTATCTAATCAAGGCTTGTGTGCGGTGATATTAGAGCTAAATGGCAGCGGCAAGCGTTACGGCTTTGACGATGCGCAAATCTCGCAGCTTATGTTTGAATACGGTTTCGAAACCTATGAATACGAGCCTTTTAAGCGTCAGCTTACGGCACTCAAGGGTAACTACTCTGCTAACGGTAATACCTTGTTCTTGCGCGATGTGGAAGCCATTCAAAGACGTATCGACACTGCCCCAAAAGTCGAGATTCATGGCACAATTCTTTAAGTGCTAGAACAATGCTTTAAGTGGCAGAACGGCTCCTCGAGTTTAGAAACGGCTGAGTGAACAGCAAAACAGAAAGAAGACAATGAAAATTAACAAAGTATTAGCAGCTCCTCATGGGCCTAAGCTGTCAGAAATCGTACAAGGCTACTGGCGTATGGGTGACTGGGATAGGAACCCTCAGCAGCATTTGAGCTTTCTGAAATCGCATGTTGAACTTGGTGTTACCACGGTAGACCATGCCGCTGTTTATGGCGCTGGGCCGAGCTGCGAAGAACTATTTGGTAACGCATTAAAGCTTGACCCGAACGTACGAGACCAGATCGAGATTGTATCCAAGTGCGGCATTGAATTAGTCGCGGATGATGGCAAACATGTCAATCATTATGACAGCAGACCGGCTGCGATTGAAAAATCGGTAGCAAGGTCTTTGTCGCGCATGGGCGTTGAATCGCTTGATGTGCTGCTTATTCATCGCCCAGACTGGTTGATGGACGTTGATGCAATTGCCGAGTCGCTTACTCGCTTGAAAGCCTCAGGTAAAGTTCAGCACTTTGGTGTGTCTAACTTTACCGCGACGCAATTTGCATTATTGCAATCGCGTTTAGATTCGCCTTTGGTGACCAACCAAGTCGAGATCAACCCGCTTAATCAAGCCGCCATTACCGACGGTACACTCGACCAACTACAGCAGCTTCGAGTGCGGCCGATGGCTTGGTCTTGTTTAGCTGGCGGGCGTGTATTCACCGAGCAAAGTGAGCAGATGGGCCGTTTAAACGCCACAATGAGTGAGATTGCTGATGAGATCGGCGCCGCGTCGATTGACCAAGTTCTCTATGCTTGGTCGATGGCTTTGCCGTCAAATCCGATTGTCATTGTTGGTAGTGGAAACATCGAGCGAGTTAAGGCGGCTGTAGATGCGTTGAAACTAGAGCTAAGTAGCGAACAATGGTACCGAATTTGGGTCGCGGCAACTGGGCACGGAGTTCCTTAAGGAGCGGCTCCTTAGCGATATTTGCACGTGTGACTTAAATTCGGGGCTCAGCTAATTAACTATCTCTGGAGGCAGTTTGAAAAAGATACTTATATTTGGTAATTCCGGTTCCGGTAAAACCACGCTGGCAAAGAAACTGGCCGAGCAGCATGACTTAGCCCATTTTGACTTGGATACAATCGCTTGGCTTGCGATCCAGCCTCCCCAACGGCGGCCACTTGAGGAATCGTATACGACAATTGATTCATTCTGTCGTGACAATCAATCATGGGTGATCGAAGGTTGTTACTCGGACCTAATCGGCTATCTATGTGATCGTGCGAATCAAATGGTGCTGATGAATTTACCGATTGAATTGTGCGTGGAAAATGCAAGACGCAGGTCATGGGAGCCACAGAAATATCAATCTAAGCAACAGCAGGATGAAAACTTGCCGATGCTTATCGAGTGGATAAGGAGCTACCAAACGCGCCGAGACAGCTTCTCCGAGCAAGCCCACAGGGATCTCTATGATCAGTTTCAAGGGGCTAAGAACATGAGAACTTCGAATGATTAGAGATGCCAAATTATGTGACGCAGCGGCACTCACGGACATATATAACTATTATATTTTAAATACGGTTGTCACTTTTGAGGAGCAGCCGGTCACCGCACTCGAGATGTCGAACCGAATAACTGAGGTGACCGATGCTGAGTTACCTTGGTTGGTCGCTGAGCAAAACCACGTGATAGTGGGCTTCGCCTACGCTAGTAAGTGGAAGGGGCGCTGTGCTTACCGTTACTCAGCCGAAGTGACGATATACTTATCACACTCAATGACATCTAAGGGCATTGGCTCGGCCCTGTATAGCGAGCTTTTTCTGCGCTTAAGGGAGAATTCAATACACGCCGTTTTGGGTGGCATTTCGCTTCCGAATGATGCCAGTATAGCTTTGCATGAAAAATTTGGAATGAGTAAAGCCGCCCACTTCGAAGAAGTTGGATTTAAGTTTGGTAATTGGGTTGATGTTGCCTATTGGCAGGGCAAGCTTTGAAGTTAGTTGCCTCTAATAAGCTCGGTGCCGAGTCCACCGATTGGTGGTAAACTTCGATTTCACTCAGTAAATAAAATTTCAATCATGCATATTTTACTCGGCCTTTTAGGCGCCATCGTTACAATTTTGGTGCTTTTCAAGCGACTTTCTGACGCCGGTATAGATATAGGTTGGCTTAACCCGTTTGCTTGGCGCCGTCGGCGCGCATGGCGCAAAAAATATCAAGGAAACCCGATATTTTCCTTATCTGACCCGTTAGAAGTAGCGGCGCTATTGGCAACTACCACAGCTAAAATTGATGGCGATCTTAGCTCTGAAGAAAAGACAATTTTGCTTCAGTTGTTTCAAAGTGAATTTCGTAAAAGCGAGAAAGAAGCATCTGACCTATTGATGTCGAGTATCTATCTATTTGGTGACGGCGAGGATGCTATGAAAAAGCCAGATAAAATTCTTCGCACATCACTTACATCTTTTAGCCCAGAAAAGGCACAGTCGGTAATGAGCTTACTCAAAGCGATTAGTAATATTGACCAGAAAAACCAAGCCGCTAAACATGCCTATGTCGATAAGGTAGAAGCAATATTTGATGCTCACTTCAAACCCAGCGACCAATGGTAGTGCTGCATTCGGGTATGCTAAGATAATTTAATTTTCAATTAACGGCACGGAGCAATTAAGCATGACAACAAAATCAACTACGTTACCAACTGGGCTAAAGGGAAGCTGTTTATGCGGTAAGGTAAGTTATTCGCTGACAGAAAAACCTTCGCAATTCTATTTCTGTCATTGTCAACAATGCCAAAAGGTAACTGGCTCGAGTTTTGCAGCTAATATTGTCGGCCCAGTTGA
Source organism: Gammaproteobacteria bacterium (assembly GCA_017854775.1). Taxonomy (GTDB): domain Bacteria; phylum Pseudomonadota; class Gammaproteobacteria; order Arenicellales; family Arenicellaceae; genus Arenicella. The sequence goes on from JAFMHC010000289.1 coordinate 4,011, forward strand.
TAGTATTCGTTGGCTATCAGGTGAAAGTTTATTAACTCATTTCGATCACCCATTACGAGCATTTTCGAAAACCTTTTGTTCTTTATGTGGCTCAGGCGTACCGCATATAAATAAGAGTAAAACCAGTTTGGTGATTCCCGCTGGTTCGCTGGATCACGCCCCGGCCATGAAACCAACAGCGAATATATTCGTAAGTGAAAGCCCTGAATGGCTATCTATTGGCCTGTCAGCTAATAAGTTTAGCGGCTACGCTGATAAAAAAAGCTCTGATGACGAAAAATAGATTCAGCAAATGAGACCCTAATCATGGATTACCAGGCCGTATCTAAGGATACATTAATCAATTTTTTTGATAACGAGTTCCCAAATAACTCATTAACCATCGACAGCGTTGGCGATAAAAAAGCATCTATTCGCCGAACCCCAAAGCAAGAGGATCTGAGGCCGGGCAACACCGTATCTGGACCCTTTATGATGTCGTTAGCTGATACCGCGTTGTATGTTACGATTTTGGCTGAGCTTGGCTTAGTCGCTTTGGCGGTGACCACCAGTTTGAACTTTAATTTTCTTAGAAAACCAAATGCTAATGCAGACGTGATTGCCAAATGCACCTTACTTAAGGTCGGCAGGAAGCTGGTTGTTGGCGAAGTTACGCTCTATTCAGACGGCGATCAAAGGGCAATAGCTCATGCGGTTGGAACCTATTCACTACCTTCATGAAGTGCTAGATTAAATCAAGAACTTGATTTAGGTGTTGAATATGATGGGTTGGCCGCTCACTCAAATCAACGAACGACTCCTCTAGTAGCAATTCTCCCGGGTTATAAAACACGCCCCCTAAACCCGCGCGAATAGCACCAGCGACGTCATTTGTTGCATGATCGCCGATCTGAATTGCTTGTTCTGCTGACACATTTGCGCGCTGTAAGGCAAGCTTGAACACTGGTGCGTGTGGCTTGTGGGCTCTGGCCTGGGCGCTTACTGTAACGTGGTCCACTTTGTTATGGATATCTAAGGCGTGAATTTTACCTAACTGAATTTGTTCCATGCCATTAGTGATCAGGCCGGTGATAATCCCGCGGCTGTTCAATTCTGCTAAAACCTCAACCGCCCCATCATGGAATACCACATTATTCGAGCTTAAGCTTTCATAGTGATCAAACATGTTTCGCC
>JAFMHC010000050.1 GCA_017854775.1 Gammaproteobacteria bacterium
TACGTCAGCCTTTACCGGAATATTGGTGGCTGCTGAGATGATAGCCGTAGCCATTCCAACACCGGCACTTGGGCCATCTTTGGGTGTTGCTCCTTCGGGAACATGCACATGAAAATCTTGTTCTGAGAAGAATGACTTATCAATACCCAACGCATCAGCCCTAGAACGAACCACAGTAATAGCGGCTTGAATAGACTCTTGCATCACATCACCGAGTTTACCTGTGTAGGTCTGCTTACCCTTACCTGGCACAATAGCCGCCTCGATAGTCAATAGCTCGCCACCAACCGAAGTCCAGGCCAAGCCAGTTACTTGGCCGATTCTGTTCTCTTCTTCAGCCAAACCAAAGCTGTACTTACGCACACCAAGATAGTCACCGATATTATCAGTATCAATGATGATTTTCTTAATCTGACCATCCATCACTAATTTTTTTGTTACTTTTCTGCAAAGCTTGGCAATTTCTCGCTCTAGGCCACGCACACCGGCCTCACGCGTGTAGTAACGAATTATATCCAAGACTGCGCTCGATACGATTTCAATTTCACTCTCACGTAAACCGTTATTTTTTGTCTGCTTAGCAACCAAGTAGCGCATTGCGATATTTAGTTTTTCGTCTTCGGTATAACCCTCGAGACGAATGACTTCCATTCGATCTAACAAAGGCCCAGGGATATCGAGACTATTTGACGTAGCTACGAACATAACTTCAGACAAGTCGTAATCTACTTCTAGGTAGTGATCGGCGAAACTATTATTTTGCTCCGGATCTAATACCTCAAGCATTGCTGATGCAGGGTCACCACGAAAGTCAGCCGCCATCTTATCGATTTCGTCGAGTAAGAATAATGGGTTCTTAGTTTTAATCTTAGACATATTCTGAACGATTTTACCCGGCATAGATCCGATGTAAGTACGTCTATGCCCGCGAATCTCAGCTTCATCTCTGACACCACCTAGAGACATACGAATGAACTTTCGATTAGTAGCCTTAGCAATCGACTTACCTAAGGAGGTTTTACCGACGCCAGGAGGTCCAACCAAACATAGGATTGGGCCCTTCATCTTCTTTAACCGTTGCTGTACTGCAAGATATTCAAGAATACGTTCTTTAACTTTTTCTAAACCGTAGTGGTCTTCATCGAGAATAATATTGGCCGCGGCAATATCGCTACGCACACGCGAACGCTTCTTCCAAGGCACCTGTACAATCCAATCAATATAATTTCTGACGACCGCCGCCTCAGCGGACATTGGCGACATCATTTTGAGTTTCTTGATTTCCGAGTCGACTTTTTCTTTAGCCTCTTTGCTCATGCCCGCCGCGTCGACCTTAGCCTGAATCTCATCGAGCTCACTTTGGCCTTCTTCGGACTCACCAAGTTCATTTTGAATGGCCTTCATTTGCTCATTCAAGTAATATTCTCGTTGGCTTTTCTCCATCTGCTTCTTTACACGACCGCGAATTTTTTTCTCTACGCGATGCATATCGAGCTCAGACTCCATGAAAGACAAAACATGGTCTAGTCGCTCAGTTAAATCATCCGCTTCGAGTAAGAATTGTTTGTCATCAAGCTTAAGCTCGATGAAACCAGCGATGGTGTCGACCAGCCGATCGAGGTCGACAATTTCTTTTAGTTGACCATATGCTTCGGGGGCTACTTTTGAGTTAATCTTCCCATAATTCTCAAACTCATTAACCAAGGTTCGCAGCGCGACAGGCGCCTCGCCCTCTTCCACATCGATGGTGTTCAGCGGAGCAACTAGCGTTAGAAAGCATTCTTCTTCAAACACTTTTTGCAAATGAATCCGTTGCTTACCTTCGACCAGCACCTTAACCGTTCCATCAGGAAGTTTCAGCATTTGCAATATATTAGCAAGCACTCCAACTTCATAGATTTCGTCTACATTTGGCTCTTCCATGGCCGCATCGTGTTGTGCTACGAGCGCAATTTGCTTGCCGTTCTCCATTGCAAGCTCTAGCGCGGCAATAGACTTCTTACGACCGACAAACAGTGGAATAACCATATGTGGAAATACCACTACGTCTCTCAACGGCAATAATGGAAACGGAGTCGTATAATCAATAACAATGGTTTCTTGTGACATTTTAAATCTTCAGGCTAGTGATTTTAGGGAATCGTATTTGTCCATTCTAGAGACGCATACGAACTCTTATTGAGCAACGATATCACTACCATTGCGGATTAATTTAGGGCTACTTAAATATAAGACTAAAAAGTGCCTATTCAACAGTGACTCGAAGCGATTATCGAATTCAGCCGTATTATTAACAAACACCGATGAGATTATGACAATTCTGTCTTAGATTCGTCGGCCTTGACTTACCATTCGACAGCTCGCAACCAGCATGTTGCGAGCTCTGTTGCCTCTGGTTCTACCTGAAAGCCCTAAGCCGACTTCTCGGCCTCATGCTCTTCATAAATATAAAGTGGGCGAGCGCCTTCTAAAATAGTGCTGGCTTCAACTGATATTTTCTTCACACCTTTTTTCGATGGCAATTCATACATAGTTTCCAATAATGCGTTTTCAAGAATAGATCTCAAGCCACGGGCTCCGGTCTTACGAGCCAAGGCTTTCTCGGCTACAGCACGCAAAGCGTCTTCACGTATTTCAAGATCAACCCCATCAAGCTTAAGCAAACGTTGATATTGCTTAACCAAGGCATTCTTAGGCTGGGTCAGGATAGTGAGCAACGCTTCTTCGTCTAACTCTTGCAGAGTTGCGATAATAGGTAGGCGACCAATGAATTCCGGAATCAAACCATAGCGAACTAAATCTTCAGGCTCTAGCTTACGCAAGTGTTCAGTAATAAAAGGGTTATCCGTTTTGCTGTGCACTTGCGCACCGAAACCAATACCACTTTTTTCAGAACGGTCGCGAATAATTGAATCGAGACCCGAGAATGCACCGCCACAGATAAACAATATATTCCGAGTATTTACCTGCAGGAACTCTTGCTGAGGGTGCTTACGTCCTCCTTGGGGTGGAACTGAGGCAGTTGTTCCTTCAATTAATTTGAGCAACGCTTGCTGTACGCCTTCACCGGAGACATCTCGTGTGATCGATGGGTTATCAGATTTACGTGATATTTTGTCGATTTCATCGATATAAACGATGCCTTTCTCAGCCTGCTCAACATCGTAGTCACACTTCTGCAACAATTTTTGAATGATGTTCTCGACGTCTTCACCTACATAGCCAGCTTCAGTTAGCGTGGTTGCATCGGCTATTGTAAACGGCACGTTCAACTGCTTGGCTAAGGTTTCAGCCAGCAAAGTCTTTCCCGATCCAGTCGGGCCAATCAATAGAATATTACTTTTCGCAATATCAGCCTGATTTTTTTCATCCTGACCACGAATGCGTTTGTAATGGTTATACACGGCGACCGACATCACTTTCTTAGCGTCTTCCTGAGAAATGACGTATTCGTTTAGTCCCGCATGTATTTCAGCCGGCGTGGGGTATTTTTCTTGATCGTCTGCTTTTGAAACGTCGTCAATTGCTTCTTCTCGAATGATGTCTTCGCACAAGTCGACGCATTCGTCACAAATAAACACAGATGGGCCAGCAATTAATTTACGTACCTCATGTTGGCTTTTTCCACAAAACGAGCAATAAAGTAGCTTGTCGTCGTCGTTACTTTTGCTGTCGTCACTCATACTTGCCCCTAAGACTGCCGTTAAATACGGCTTAAAACTTTTATTTAACGCCAAAAAAAAGACGCTTCGACCTGAAATTGTAACCTAACTAAATGCCACATTAACATGATATTACTGGGATTTTGGCTTTCACTGGTTCAAATTAGGTCATTATTTTCATTAATTAACAAGATAATCATAGATATTGAAAAATCAAGCCGCTATGACCGATAAATATCACCGTAAATGCCGACTCAGGTAAGTCTCATCGTGTTTCTAGAAATGAGACTTCCTGGTAACCCCTAGAACGACTAAGCTGCAAAAATTCATCTCGCCAATTTCCGAGCCCTAGCTAAATTTTTAACTTAAGTCTATAACTTAGGTTTTTAACTTAAGCCTCTAACTAAGTTCCTGCTCAATACCTATTAAAGCGCTCTTCCTACCAATGATGCGCTTGAGGTCAATAAACCTTAATTGAGTCATTCCATTCATAGACTAAGAACTTACACCATCGACATGCCCGAGACGTGAACTCAAGGATAAATCTCTATTTTTACCGCCTGATTCGACAAAGAATCCAGCTACTATGCCTACAAACCTGAGCCCACAAGTCTGGTCTGGTCGATCAAGTAACATCTCGACAGTATCACTACTGATTAGTCGGCTATTATTTGAAAGCGACATAAAGAGCTATGTATGAAAACTTTCGCCAAGAACTATCATCAGCAACTATGTTGTTATAAAAAAAGCCGTGTAGCTGATATAAAAAAAGGCCGCGTAAGCGACCTTTTACAAACTCTTGCGATAACAAGCTACTTGGGCCGCTGCTCGATTACGTCGTCTATTAAACCGTATTCTTTGGCTTCTTCGGCGCTCATAAAGTTGTCTCGTTCGGTATCTTTCTCAACTGTTTTAAGATTCTGACCGCTATGCTTGGCCATTATTTCGTTCAGCTCTAATTTAACCCGCAAAATTTCTTTTGCATGTATATCGATATCAGTTGCTTGGCCTTGATAACCGCCTAGAGGCTGGTGAATCATAATCCGAGCGTGAGGCAAGGCGAAACGACTGCCAGTTGCGCCGGAGGTTAATAGCAGAGCACCCATACTGGCCGCTTGACCTATACAAACGGTACTAACTTTTGGCTTAATGAACTGCATTGTGTCGTAAATCGCCATACCGGCTGAAACCGACCCACCAGGACTATTGATATAAAGATTAATTTCTTTATCTGGATTCTCTGATTCAAGAAACAATAATTGAGCAACAATCAAGTTCGCCATGTAATCTTCAACTTGGCCAACCAAAAAGACTACTCGCTCTTTAAGAAGCCGTGAGTAGATATCATACGCACGTTCGCCACGCCCCGAACTCTCGACGACCATCGGCACCAAGCCGCCAGCACCCATAGGCGCTGAGCCACCTGCGCCCATAGTATCATTAGCGTTAGATGCAAATGAGCCTGAGCTATTGCCATACGGGGTTTGAATCATTGAATTCGGAAATTTTGTCATTGCGTTAATTAAGCTCTTAATAATATTTGGTTGGATTATAACCTGTGTTGCCTAGTGTAGAATGTAAAGATCATTCTGCAAATTGCAAGACAGGCCTATAAAAATCAACCGATTAGGAGATCCTACTGCATATTCAGTAAGGTAGCTGCTTCAATATTCTCAACCTCTACATCTGCTTTCGCAATCAAGAAATCGACAACTTGCTCTTCTAGAACAATTGATTGAACTTGTGCCAACGCCTGTTGGTTGCTCTTATAATATTCAATGAATTGCGAAGGGTCTTCATATGAAGATGCCATTTTCTCGATGCGATCATTAACGCGCGCTTCATCTGGCTTGATTTCTTCTTTACGAATAATTTCCATCATCAACAGGCCTAATGCTACGCGCTTCTCCGCTTGCGGCTTTAATGTATCGAATTCAGGATCCGGGAAGTTTTCAAGCATCTTGGCATCAATGCCCTGCTGCAGCATTTGGTTCTTCTGCTCTTGCACCATACGACCAGCTTCTTCTTGAACCATTTTCAAAGGCATCTCAGTGCTGTTTTGCTCTAGTAAAGCATCGAACGTACGTTGACGCAGAGTAGAACTCAACTGATTCTCTAGATTTGTCTGAAGATTTGTCTGAACTTCAGCACGCAACTCAGCTTGGTCGCCACTCTCTATACCAAAGTTCTTAATGAACTCTTCGTCGATCTCGGGCAAAACAGGTTCTGAGACTGTCTTCGCATCGATCTTGAAGACAGCGGTCTTACCGCCAATATCTTCGTTGTAATCGTCGGGAAAAGTAACGTCAATATCTTTAGACTCACCGGCCTTCATACCTTTAACGCCTTTTTCAAAATCTGGTAGCATCTGATTCTCACCCAAAATCATTGGGTAATCTTCGGCCTTACCGCCGTCGAACTCTTCACCGTCAATACTGCCAACAAAATCAATCAGAACACGATCACCTTTCTTTGACTTACGCTTCAACTCTTTCCAAGTCAGCTGCTGCTTACGCATATTATCAATAACCTTGTCGATATCAGCGTCGTCAACCTCACTTTCTGGCTTTAGAATCTTAACCCCTTCTAAATCCAGTTTTTCAAATTCTGGGTAGACATCGAAACTCGCTGTATAAGCAAAGTCTTTGCCTTTTTCGACGGGCGCTTCCGGGATAATGTCCGGTTGTACTGCCGGCACTACGTCTTGGCTCTCAAGAGCCTCCTGTAGGCTATTTTGAATCAACTCGCCCAATACGTCATTGGTGGCGGTGCCACGGTATTGCTGCTCAACGATTTTCATTGGCACCTTACCGGGCCGAAAACCTTGAATTTTCACGCGCTTTGAAAGTTGCTTCAAACGACTTTGTACCGCACTTTCGATTTTATCGGCCGTTACGACCACGCTCAATTTACGGCCAATGCCACTGGTTTTTTCAACAGACGCTTGCATGTGTTACTCGTATTTAGATGTCAGATTATTCTTGTTCAATCGAGAGCCAAAATGGGCTCACGACGCAATTAGGGGCGGGATTCTAACACTAAGCCTTGAATAGACAAAATGTATTGCCTGAGAAAACTAGGAGATTATTAGTAATTAGGGCGCAAAGGCGTGTAGATCCTAAAATATTACCGCTTAGAAGAAGATTCGCCAGTCGACTATGGCCTCACTATGGCTTCCGTGCCTGGGACCTTATTAGATTACAACGATCATTCTTAAATGGTGCGAAAGGAGAGACTCGAACTCTCACGCCGCAAGACACTGGTACCTAAAACCAGCGCGTCTACCAATTCCGCCACTTTCGCACAACACGATTTAAGACGATCGTAAACAACGCAATACCCTACTCCAGCAACTCACCCCTAATAAAAAGGACAAACTGGGGTGACTGATGGGGCTCGAACCCACGACCACCGGAATCACAATCCGGGGCTCTACCAACTGAGCTACAATCACCATGCAGTTTGTAATCGCAGAAAACGTCAAAGCGACTACAGGTATCACATCGATCAGTTTAATTCAAAACTTGAATTCCACTAACCTCAATAAATTACAATTTACTACACTTTTCATTAAACTGCTTATTACATCTAAGTAGGTCAATGGTGCGCCCGACAGGACTCGAACCTGTAACCTACGGCTTAGAAGGCTGTTGCTCTATCCAGTTGAGCTACGGGCACTCAACTAACACTACTTTTCGCGAACTTAGACATTAAGGCATTATTAAGAATCGATGGCACTCATCTCTTCCAAACAACCTTACCGCCAATGAACTAGCAAAAATAAAAAATGGTCGGGGTGATAGGATTCGAACCTACGACCCTCTAGTCCCAAACCAGATGCGCTACCAGGCTGCGCTACACCCCGACGGTGTGTGTCATTTTAATCGCTTCCGAACTGCTAATCTGAGAAAACTCATATCAGCTGCTCTTGGGAGTTAAAAGCGAATGACGCTGTAAATCATTGAGGCGCGACTATACTCAGACAACTGAATGTCGTCAACAAAAACTTGAAAAAAAAGCTTATTTTTCGTCGCTTGAAATCTGAAGCTTACATCCCTATTAAGTAACCCATCAACAAACCTAACAAACATCACGTAATTAACATTATGAGCAAACCGCAAACCCACGCTTTTCAAACCGAAATTAGTCAGCTTTTAGACTTAATGATCAACTCTCTTTATAGCCAAAAAGAGATTTTTCTTCGTGAATTAATTTCTAATAGCTCAGATGCAATCGATAAACGCCGTTTTGAGGCACTAACCAACGCTTCTTTGCTTAATGATGAGGAAGAGTTAGCGGTTATAGTTGCCACCGATAAGGACAAAAGAACGCTTACTATTAGTGATAACGGCATTGGCATGAACCATGACGAGATGATCGACAATATCGGTACCATCGCTCGTTCCGGCACAAAAAAGTTCATGCAAGCGATTGAGGCGACTAAAAGTGACGGTGATAACGTAAGCTTGATCGGTCAATTCGGTGTTGGCTTCTATTCTGTGTTCATGGTGGCAGATAAGGTAACAGTGACTAGCCGCCGCGCAGGTGATGATAAAGGAGTCATTTGGGAATCGGACGGAAAAGGCGAATTCACCATTGCTGAAGCAGACAAAGCGGAGGTCGGAACCTCCATTACGCTACATCTACGAGAAGACGAAAGCGAATATTTAGATGATTTTCGTCTAAAGCACATCATCAATAAGTATTCGGAGCATATTTCTCTGCCTATAAAAATGCTCGGGTCGGCTCCTTTAGACGATGAAGGCAAGCCACAAGAGGGCGTTGAGGCTGAGCTAGAAACGGTAAACACAGGCACCGCACTTTGGGCGCGCCCGAAATCAGAAATCACCGATGAAGAGTATCAAAACTTTTATCAAGGCTTGAGCTACGACATGGAACCACCATTGTCGACGCTGCACCACAAGGTGGAAGGCAACATGGAGTACACCTCCTTGTTGTTCATCCCCAAGAAGGCGCCATTTGACCTATGGAATCGTGAAAACAAAAAGGGTATCAAACTTTACGTTCGTCGAGTCTTCATTATGGACGACGCCGAACACCTAATGCCGAACTACTTGCGCTTCGTAAAAGGTGTGATCGACTCGCAAGATTTACCGCTCAATGTGTCGCGTGAAATTCTACAAAGCGATCGAGACGTTAAGAAAATTAAAGGGCGTGCCGTTAAGCGTGTTTTAGATGAACTCAAGCGTATCGCAAAAGATGATAATGATGCTTACCAAGGGTTTTGGTCCGAGTTCGGTCAGGTCATTAAAGAAGGTATGGTCGAAGATACCGACAATAAAGACAATATAACCCCCCTGCTTCGCTTCGCTAGCACACACAGCGGCAATGACGAGCAAACAGTGTCGCTTGATCAATATGTAGAGCGCATGGGCGACGATCAAGACTCGATCTACTACATTACCGCTGAGAGCTACCAAGCGGCTAAGGGCTCGCCTCACCTTGAGATGTTTACCAAGAAAGGCATTGAGGTGCTATATCTGACCGACCCAGTTGATGAATGGCTGGTCAATAGCTTAACGGAGCACAATGAAAAGCCGCTTAAATCGGTCGCTAAAGGTGGCTTAGAGCTTTCTGATGATGAGAAAAAAGAGCAGGAAGAAGCCAAGGTTGAACTGTCGTCGGTGACCGAGAAACTCACCGAGGTATTGAGTGATCTAGTCAAAGAAGTACGCTTGACTAATCGCTTAACCGAGTCACCTGCATGCTTAGTTGCAGACGAAAACGACGCCGGTGCCAACCTAGAGCGCATCATGAAAGCGATGGGGCAAGACGCACCGACAAGTAAGCCAATTTTAGAGCTAAACCCAGACCACCCAATCATCAAGCAATTGAATGTCGAGAGTGACTCATTTGCAGACTGGGCCCAGGTGTTGTTTGATCAAGCAGCTTTGAGTGAAGGTGCTCAGATTAAGGACCCAGCAAACTATGTAAAGTTAGTTAATAAACTACTGGTTGCTTAGGGTATAAGCTGAAAGGCTCCTTAGTAAGAAATACACTCAGCAAGAACGGTCGCATAAGCGACCGTTCTTATGTCATGGACCTGTCGGATAACGAATTCAACTAGTACGAAGGCGCCACTTTGGTCTATTTTTCTGATTTTTTTCGAGCAATGGAACAACCATTACGTCTCAAATAAACGAAAAACTAGCCTCCCCGAAGGGCGAGCTAGCGAGTTGTACCACTTTCTTCTGACGTAAATCATTATCCGACAGGCCCATCATCTGAACTCTAGAGGCCTCAAACCATTAACTTAGCCGTCTAAAGCAATTATTCTCGACATCTTTACGCACGTTAGTGGCATCAAATAATTCACCATTCATGACAATGTAAACACCCTTCTCAAGCGCTTGCACGGCAGCTAAGGCGCCACCAACATTAAATAGTGCATCACTATCCTTAAATATTGCTGGGGCAAGCGCACCGGTCAGCACAACCACCTTGTTAGTTAATTTCCCAAGCGACCTAGCCGTATCGGGCATGGTATCGGTGCCATGCGTGATAATTATCTTGTCAGCCTCACAGCCTTCGACCGCTTGGGCAATAATAGCTCGGTCTTCATCGGTCATTTCGAGACTGTCTTTGGCCATTAAAGAGGTCACTTCAATATCTAAGTTAACGGCTATTTGCAATAGCATTTTACGAATCGCAGGCGCACCTACTTCGTATTTACTTTTGGCATCGAAATAAATTTTATCGATGGTTCCACCGACGCAAAAAACATGTATTTTCATTGACTTGTAATCGACTGTATCTGAGATTGGTGCATGTTACCACGCACATCGTATTGAACCAGACTCAACTTCATACCAGCGGTACGATAAGTTGTCGCTTTGAGTAAAACCATATGTCACTAATAAACGCCGGATAACAACAGAACAGCAACCTAAACCATTGAAATATATACAGAATTAATCGATTCACCACCAGAATATGGATTCGGAAACGACACGACATGCTCTTCAGTATGGCTAAACACCGTGTTCAATAATTTGGTAAATTCTGGATCTGGGCGCTCGTTTGACCATAGACCGAATACCCCACCGGTGACAATTTTGCGGCTCATTTTCAATAACGATGCTTGATTATAAAACCCGCTATTACCTTGATTTAACCAATGACTCGGCGAGTGATCAATATCGAGCAAAATAGCGTGCACTTTGTCATCTTCAAGAACGCCTAGGTGATCGTCAGTAGCGATTGCAAAAAAGTCGCCATGAATCAACTCGCTCTTCGGATTAACCGCGAGCTCATCGCCAATCGGCAATAAGCCTTGTTGATGCCAACTAATCACGGGCTGCATAACGTCAATTGTCCTAAGGCGTGCAACATTCTTATCTTGTACGGTAGTTAGCGCGGTGTACCCAAGGCCTAAACCGCCTACAACAATATTCAAACCCTGTTGATGGTGATTTAACTTGAGCCGCTGTAAACCGAGAGTCGCGAGTTGCTCTTCAGCTTCAACAAACAGACTAGACATCAAGAACTCATCACCGAGCTTAACTTCGTATATCAGTATGTTGTCCAATCTAGGCTCAGTTCGTTTACGCAGGCTGATGTCGCCTAACGGTGTTTTTTGGTAATCAAGTTCTTCAAAAATATGCTGCATGAGGAGGCCTGTGTTAGGTAAATAATTGGATAAAAAGATCGCGCTACAGAGACTTGTATGCCGCCGTTCAGTTAGCTGTTAGTCACTTAAATTTAGACTCATACACACGCTGTTTTGATCATAAACATAATTAGAAAATGGCGCGCATTGATCGAAACCAACAGATTCATACAAACTGCGAGCCGCTACGAAGACAGGCATGGTTCCAGTTTCAAGACTTACTCGCTTATAGCCCGTGCGTTTAGCATAAGCCAATACATGATTGAGTAATACGCGACCGATTCCTTGCCCCAAATAAGCATCAGAGACTTTCATCGACTTTAATTCTACGTGCTGCCCGCTGAGTCTATTCAATGCTGCACAGGCGATTATCGGCTCCCGAGTTAATTGGCCTAATTGCTCAGACACGCCGATCCTTACGCCCCAAAAGGTAAGGCTTGGCGACTTTATTGCGTCGATATCTAGCGCGTGAACACTTTCGGGGGGCGAATGTTTAAGCATGCCTTGGCGATGCGCTTGCAAAAGTTTAATTAACATTTCAACCTCAGCACTATCGCTAAAATTTATTATCGCTATGTCGATCTCGGGTGCCATGTACGCAGAATGCCACAAACATAAAAAAAGGCCACCTACTTATCGTAGGTGACCGATTTTACTTCTATTTAACTAGTGCTACTGCGAACTAGCATTTAACGATACACCACTAAAGGCTGAATACCCACGTATACGAATAAAATACGTACCTTGTTGTGGATTAGTAATAGTACATGTTTCATTGTTACCACTGAGCCATGGACGGCAGTCATAAGTGCTAGTTGTTGGGTTAGCACCGAAACGTACGTATACATCAGCATCACCTGTACCACCTGAGATAGACACGTTAACGCTGGATTGGCCAGCGGGAACGTCTAGCTCATAATTCAGCCATTGGTTTTGAGAACCGCTGAGACCCGTTACTGAAATGCTATCAGGTTGACCACTAGACGCTGTGTAATCAGCAACTAAACTAACACCAGAATAGGTCGCGTAAGCACGTACCATGACGTGATATGTACCAGCACTCGGTGAGGCAAAGTTGCACGCTTCAGTATTACCACTGAGCCATGGACGACAGTCGTAAGTTGCTGTTGTCGGCTTAGCACCAAAACGCACGTATACATCTGCATCACCTGAACCACCGCTGATGTTAAACGACAACGCACTGGCACCTGCTGGTACATCAATAGTATAAAACTTTTCATTGCCCGTTGTTCCAGACAAACCAGTTTTGGCAATGCCTTTAGTCAACTCATTGCCACTTGGCGGTGTGGTGCCCTGAGTCGCTACTGCGGCCGCTGCATCTACGATACCGGCGCCACAACCACTACACGTAGAAGGGAAACTTCTTGCCGTTGACTTGAGAACACTTTCAACCGCCGCAGGCGTAATGTTAGGTGTCAGCGAGTACAACAAGGCAGCCGCTCCAGCAACATGCGGTGCCGCCATACTAGTACCTTGATAGTACTCGTAGCTAGCGCTAGCAGGAGCACCGCTACCACTATTCAAAGTAGACAAAACACCATCGGAAATACCGGTTGATTGTTGGCCACCAGGTGCCGCCACATCAACTAAATTACCAAAATTTGAGTAACTCGCACGTCCGCCGTTACGACCAACCGCGGCAACACTAACTACGTTATTACAGTTTGCCGGAGTAGAGCCGGAAACGTTTTGGTTACTATTACCAGCCGCAACAACTACTGTTGCACCTAAACTTACCGCTTGGTTAATAGCCGCTTGAGACGTTGCGTCACAAGATCCGCCACCACCTAGGCTGAGGTTGAGCACGTCAGCAGGATTGGGATTATTCGGAACCCCTGGCACACTACCACCAGCCGCCCAAATCATTGCATCGGCGATATCTGAGGTGAAGCCACCACATTTACCCAAGGCGCGAATTGGAACAACTTTTGCATTGTATGCAACGCCTGCGACACCGATACCATTGTTGGTTACCGCAGCCACCGTGCCGGCAACGTGAGTACCGTGCCAACTACTTGAACGTGCCGGTGTATTTGGCTGGCACTCATTTGCTGCTGTCGCGTCACCGGTATCAGCTGGGTTAGAGTCACGACCATTGCCGTCATTGGCAATACCTGCGTCACTAATCATATCGTAGCCAGGTAACATGTTGGCATTTAGATCTGCATGATTAGTTATACCAGTATCAATTACCGCGACAACAGTACCTGATCCTGTAGAGCTATCCCAAGCAGTCGGTAGATTTAACCCCCCAGTGGCTTCGTAGTAGTGCCATTGGTTGTTGTACTGCGGGTCTGACGGTGTCGCCATGATCTGCATAATACGATCTTCTTCAAAGTATTCGATACTTGAATCAGACTGCATACTGCTGATCATTTCCAGCAGTTGGCTCTTATTCATATCGCCGACGAGTTCAACAACATGGGCACCAGTTGACATTTTCCTAAGGTACTTTACCTTCTTGCCTGACCTTGACGACATTTGCGTTGATACGCTATTTGCGCTACTTAGCGCCTGCGAACTGTTGCTTTTGTACTTTACAATAAATCGCGGTTGAGCAAGATAGGTGGTTTTGCTTGACGTCGCGTTGGCTGCATTTAGCTCTATATCGGGTTGCATGGCGGTCGCTGTTTGCGACAACATGGCCAATGTCATTCCGTATAAACTGCTTCTGAGAATGCTATTTTTCAGTTTCATAATAATTCCATTATTTGGGTTAGTAGGGGCATAAGTAGACCAAATTTATAGCGGGCCTACTCAGCGTCTGAACTTATAAGACCAGAGCAACTTACCCAAAGATGACAATAGATGCCAGTATTATTTTGTCTCCTAAGTTACTGTCATTTTTGTCGAGACTTTATTTTGCCGTTCAGTTTTTAACTATTGCAAACAGACCATATGCCTAACATTACAGGCCTAAAAATGGACTAAATGTAAATTATTTCAAGCATTTAGCGAAAATTCAAAAATAATTAGCTACGGAACTACTTACATTAAACCCTAAATGACTAACGTCGATTTATACAAACATTTAGCCATATTAATTCGCTCAATATAGTCTGATGAATTTGTCTAGATGTTCGCATTCGACCAACAAAATTCGATTATGTAAGCATTTAGTCTGCAATAAATACCTGTCGAAAATCATGCTTAACGAGTTGATAAACTCAGACTCTTTTCGCTGCTTTGGGCATAAAACGAATACACCATCGAGAGTGATTTTGCGACTCAGTTTTGATAGCGACAGCTGATATCGCCCAGGGCTATCTTTTGGCCATCAGTGAGTAATGCGCGGCCGATTCCTCGCCCCCAAACTAGTAGGGAGACCTCCATAGACTTCAATCACATATGGCTATCACCAAACCTAATCAATGCCGCCGTTATAAAAAAGGCCACCTACTTATCGTAGACAGCCGATTTTACTTTGATCTAGTTCCACCGCAAACTAGTATTTAAGGTCACACTACGCAATAAAAGACGCAAAATTAACCCACAGTGTAATCGCCAACTATTTAGTTGTAATTGGCGATTAAACGAACACCTGAGTAGGCAGAATAACCACGTATCATTACATGATAAGTACCTGTGCTCGGTGAGCTGAAATTACACGTCTCATTGTTGCCAGTACGGTATGGACGACAATTATAGGTGCTTGTTGTTGGCTTGGCACCAAAACGTACATACATATCAGCATCACCAGAACCGCCGCTCATGGTGAACGATAAGTTTCTTGCGCCTGCAGGGACATTAATAGTAAAGAACGTTTGCGAGTTACGCGAGCCCGATAAGTTTGACTTGGCAACGCCTTTAGTCAAACTATTACCACCGCCACCAGACACTTGAGTAGCAACTGCAGCGGCCGCATCAACAATACCAGCGCCACAACCACTACACGTAGAAGGGAAGCTTCTGGCCGTTGATTTTAGAACGCTTTCAACTGCCGCAGGCGTAATATTAGGTGTTAATGAATACAACAACGCTGCCGCGCCAGCAACATGAGGCGCTGCCATACTAGTACCCTGATAATAACGGTAGACGGCACTAGCAGGAGCACCGCTACCATTATTCAACGTAGACAAAACACCGTCGGAAGTACCGGTTGATTGATCTCCACCCGGTGCGGCTACGTCTACTAGGTTACCAAAGTTTGAGTAACTCGCTCGACCACCATTGCGTCCTACAGCGGCTACACTAACCACGTTATTACAGTTTGCCGGATTCGAGCCAGAAACGTTTTGGTTACTATTACCAGCGGCAACAACCACTGTTGCGCCTCGGCTTACCGCTTGATTAATAGCCGCTTGAGAGGTTGAGTTGCAAGACCCGCCACCACCCAAGCTAAGGTTAATCACGTCAGCTGGATTAGAATTACTCGGAACACCAGGCACACTTCCGCCAGCCGCCCATATGATTGAATCAGCGATATCAGAGGTAAAACCGCCACATTTACCCAAGGCACGAATCGGAACGACTTTCGCGTTGTATGCGACACCGGCCACACCAACACCATTGTTTGTCACCGCCGCTACAGTGCCGGCGACGTGAGTGCCGTGCCAGCTACTCGAACGTGCCGGTGTATTTGCCTGACACTCGTTTGCTGCAGTCGCATCACCTGTATCAGCAGGGTTAGAGTCGCGACCATTGCCGTCATTGGCAATACCTGCATCACTAATCATATCGTAGCCAGGCAGCATGTTAGCGTTTAGGTCTGGGTGATTAGTAATACCCGTGTCGATGACGGCAACAACAACCCCTGATCCTGTAGAGCTATTCCATGCAGTGGGAAGGTTTAGACCGCCGGTCGATTCATAGTAATGCCATTGGTTGTTGTACTGTGGGTCTGACGGTGTCGCCATGATCTGCAAAATTCGATCTTCTTCAATATATTCAATATTCGAATCTGACTGCATGCTGCTGACCATTTTCGTAACGTCGCTTTTACTCATCCCGCCAGCGAGTTGAACAACATGGGCTCCAGTGGCCATTTCTCTAATGTATTTAATCTTCTGGCCAGCTACCGCAGACATTTGTGTTGAAACGCTATCGGCAGTAGACATTTGTGACGACATACTATCGCCGTTACTAAGCAACTGAAGATCATTGCTTTTGTACTTTACAATAAAGCGCGGCTGAGCCAGATAAGTTGTTTTGCTTGATTTCGCCTTCGCGGTGCTTAGCTCTAATTCAGGCAACATAGCGGTCGCTGTTTGTGAAAGCATAGCTAAAGTCATCCCGTATAAACTGCTTTTGAGAATGCTATTTTTAAGTTTCATGATAATTCCTTTTTTAGGTTCGTAGGGCCTAAGCAGACTAAACCAGTAGCAGGCCTGCTTAGCATCTCAATTACTAAGACCAGAGCAACTTACCCAAACTTCACTAAAGATGCCAGCACTATTTTGTCGCCTAAGTTACTGACATTGTTACATAAATATTTATTATCGATTCATTTCCGACTATCACTAATAGACCTTATGTCCATTTAATATAGATAGATATCGATCGATATGTAAGTGTTTGTGGGCGTGATGGTGAAATTAGAAAGGGTTAGTTACAAAACTATGTTTAACCAACCCCGATTAACTAAAGATGATTTAGACAAACATTTATCTGTATTAATTCGTCTAATAAAGTGTGGTGGATTAATCTGCGTGTACGCATTCCGTGAACAAATTGACTTATTTATAAAATTAACCAGCACTAAATACCTGTCCGAAATCCTGCTTACTCTCTTGTTCATCTTCCTCTTCATCTTCCGGATCTTCGTCAACTTCAAGTTCAAAGGTGGTGGTCGATGAAAATCCTTGCTTGTTCTTTAACTTTAAGCGTAGGTTATTCGGAGAGTCTGCGTTCTTCAAAGCCTCTTCTTCGCTAATCTTCTCTTCTTGAAATAACGTTAGCAGAGCCAAATCAAAGGTTTGCATACCATAAGCTTCGGATGTCTCCATCGCCTCTTTAATTTCGGTGACTTTACCGGACTTAATAAGATCTTTCATTCGTGGCGAACCGGTCAATATCTCAACAGCCGCGACCCTCCCACCGTCAATAGTAGGAATTAAGCGCTGCGAAATAATGCCTTGGAGATTCAGCGAAATATCGGTAAAAAGCTGTTTATGTCTCTCCTCTGGGAAGAAGTTGATAATGCGATCTAACGCTTGGTCAGCATTATTTGCATGTAACGTAGATAGACATAGATGACCTGTCTCGGCGAAGGCTAAGGCGTGCTCCATGGTCTCGCGATTACGTATCTCACCAATTAGGATAACGTCTGGTGCCTGCCTCAAGGTGTTTTCGAGCGCATCTTGGTAGCTGTCAGTATCAACGCCCACTTCACGCTGGTTTACAATACTCATCTTATGCGGATGAATGAACTCGATTGGATCTTCAATGGTAATAATATGACCGGCATGCGTCTGGTTGCGATAATCGATCAGCGCCGCTAGTGAGGTCGATTTACCTGACCCTGTGCCGCCGACAAATATCATCAAACCACGCTTGGCCATTACCAATTCGGTGAGTTTCTCTGGCAGGCCTAACTTCTTGTAGTTCGGAAGATCAGTCTTGATCACTCTAATCACCATCGCCACATGATTTCGTTGGCGAAAAATATTGACGCGGAACCGTCCAATATCAGATTCGTCAATCGCAAGATTCATTTCCGGCTTTTGCGCAAATGCCTTGGCCTGCTCGTCGTTCATTATCTGTAAAGCAATTTTCTC
Organism: Gammaproteobacteria bacterium; assembly: GCA_017854775.1. Lineage (GTDB taxonomy): Bacteria > Pseudomonadota > Gammaproteobacteria > Arenicellales > Arenicellaceae > Arenicella. Next base: position 18,030 of record JAFMHC010000050.1, read on the forward strand.
TACATCGGCACCAGTTAGCTGTTGTTTGCCAATTTTAAATAACTTGCCTTGAACCTTCATTGACGGTTGCACGCCTGATGACAAGTAGAGATCCGAACCGTCTTTTTCAACGATTAATTTTAGTAACGCTTTAAGCACCGTGCAGCCCCTTTATATTAGATATTTTAGTAATGACCTATTCTAAGAGATAGTACTACTAAGCCCCTAGTTAACAAACAATTTATAGCGCAAGTATTGCAAAGAACTGTGACGTTATTGAGGTTAAAAGACACCTCGGCTTGAGTATTTACTGACTTTCGCGAAAATTTTAAACTAGACAGGCTGTAAATTATTGGCTATGCTGCGCCACAACTCAGTGTTATATCTTATATAAGCCTGAGTTATATGATGTTTATAGACAAACGTGTTATGTAGTCCACCAACCAAGGCTATAATTTTTCTATAGCTGAAAATAAAAAGGTTTAACCCTATGAAAAACTTAACATTAAAGAAGTTCTCAGCCTGTGCTTTCTCTCTACTCTTCTCGCTTTCAGCCTACAGTGGCGGTGGCGGTGGTGGTGGCAGCACTGACTTACCACCCCCAAGTACATGCAGTGTCAATTGTGGCTTCGAAATTGGGCCGAACCCGAGTTTGAATTTTGTTCGTGCCAGTCAAGGCCCTCTTCCGGTATCAACCTCTAACGTGTCTAGTTCGGTAGACGGCTTTGGCGGAGGAACGATCTACTATCCTTCCAATATTTCTGACGAAATGGCGGCTATTGCGATTTCTCCCGGCTTTACCGCATCACAATCATCTATCGCATGGTGGGGTCCGCTACTTGCATCTCACGGATTCGTAGTCATTACGATCGACACAAATGGGCGCTTTGATCAACCAACCAGTCGTGGTCGGCAGCTTGACAGTGCATTATCCTATTTGATCTCAGAAGGCGATCGATCAAACAGCCCAGTGTCGGGCCGGATTGACGAAAATCGCCTAGCTACTATGGGTCACTCTATGGGTGGCGGTGGCGCACTTCAAAGCGCAGCTCGCAATCGCCTAAGTGCGTCTGTTCCACTTGCTCCTTTCAATACCGGCAGCAATGATTTTAACCAGATCAATGTACCCACTATGATCATGGGATGTGAAGACGATGGCGTAGCGCCGGTTAATAGCCACGCAAACCCTTTCTATGCGCTTATCCCTAACAGCACCGATAAAGCGCTGCTAGAAATCGCTAATGGCCCACACAACTGTGCTAACGGTGGTTCAAGCAACAATGCAACTTTGTCAACCTATGGTGTCTCTTGGATGAAACGTTTTCTTGACAAAGATAGACGATACAATCAATTCTTATGTGGCCCTAACCATGTTGCTGACAGTCGTATTTCGGATTTCAGAGATACGTGTACGTTCTAAATTTTTATTCTGTAATAGTTCAGCGTGCTAAGAAGTTTTTGGCTCGCCATGAATTAGGGGGTCGAGCAATCGAGCCCCTAATTTATCTATCGCACAGCTTTATTCATCATCTATATAAGAGCAATGCCGATAAGAGTATTCTCACCCAACCCCGTTACTAAAAACAATATCAAACGTGATGCCAAATAATAAAAACAGAATGCGTGTAATCATACTAATCATTGTTGTTCTTGTAATCGCACTACTAGCAATATCGATTGCGAATAAAAACTCAACCACAGAGAGCCGCAATAATGGCTCACAAGATAAGGCTAGTGGCACCAAGTCATCACAGCAACCAATCGAGGGTGCTGTTAGCGCAGATAGCCCAAGCAATACCATTGCTACGCAATGGCAGTGGCCGCGAGATCGCGACCAGCATGATCTCGACGCTACCGCAGCCGAAGACGAATCATTGCCGTTCACTGAACAGTCAGTTTACGATTCCTTACAAGCCGTCAAAGTTGATGAAAACGGCAATATCATTCTTGACCATGATGCGCTGATCTCGCTGGATGAAGCACTAGAAAGAATACATAATCGTCTAGACAGCGAATCCCTACTCAAACTGCAAGACATCATTCGAGATGCACTTCCAGGTAAAACTGGCGAGCAGACCGCGCAGGTAGTTGAGGATTATCAGCGGTTTTTAGGCGCTCAGGAAGAATTCAGTCAGATGCATCAAGGCTCCGTTAGTAACGTGCAGACTCTTAATTCTTTAGATAATGATCAAGCACTGTACCGTGAGCTTCAGAACTTGAGAGAAATTCATCTCGGCACAGAGAGCACAGCCAGCCTTTTTCATGACTCAGACGCAAACGCAGAATTCATGTTCGACAGCTTGAGGCTAGGCTTAGAGCAACACTTAACACCAGAAGAAATAGAAAGTCGACGTCGCGAAATTCAACAGCGCCTGCAACAGCAACTAGCTGAAGAGACAAAGTAGCTGAAGTCCCGAGAATACAAATACCGGCAAAAAAACACGTTCTAGCAGCTGCATGAGCTTACACTCAGGGTTTATCTAGTTTGACCGGTAATTAATAACTGACTATGCGGACTAAGACTAGCGCAATGCGCACTTATCAAAATCACCGACGTAGCTTAATCATAACGGTTATTTGTTTGACCTTGCTGACAGTCTATGTGGCCCCAAAACTAATTGGCTTACATAACAATGTGCATGTTGGCTACGCCTACAACAGCCCAATTGAATGGCGTCAACCGAGTGATTTAAATCAGCTATTCCCTCTTTTCATTAGCAATACAACATGGCACTTTGACTTCGTTGATATCGAGTCGATACTTTGGCAATCAACGGTAGATTCTTATGGTGAATTAGTCATTGATGCCGAGACCTTATCGCTGCTTGAACAAGCTTCAGACCGTCTACCCAAAGATTTAAGCGAACCAGAACGGCAACGGCTTAGCGTTCTAATTTACAAGAGTATGCCAGCCAACCGCGCTCGGCGGCTGACCAGCTTGTTGATTGCTTATCATGCCTACCAACAAGACTATAGATCGAATTTAGCGCTAATTAGCATCGCCGCAGCAGATCAACGCCTAGCCCTTTTGCAGGCTGAGCAGCTTAACATTGAACGACGTCAGCAACGCTATTTTGGCATCGACGTAGCCACTATGTTATTTAGCAAGAAAAACCTTACTACCTTGTATTTGAACAAGCGTCGTATGGTATCGATGATGCCAGACATCTCGATATCTCAAAAAAATGTAGTGTTAAGAGAGTTGAACGATGGCTATAAGAAGGCGATCAAACGTGAGGCTTCGAACTAATGTGGTGGCGCAGTCGCACGGGCTCAAAGCTAACCCAGTCTCTGCCATCAATCCAGTTTCTGCGAACAACTCGGGTTTTAACATCAAATAAGATTCTGCCCTCAACTCAGCAGATATTGTTGGCATTACTCTTCGCTGGGCTTTTATCGCTGGCATTTTTAGACCATCAGCTTTACTACCTTGCCTGGTTTGCATTTATACCATTACTATATTCAGTTGAGCACTCAGGTGTGCGACAGACTTATATTCTCGGCCTAATCGCCGGCTTGGCTAGTTACACCAGCGGTATGTATTGGATAGTCGATTTCATTCTAATTTCGAAAGGTTATACCCTCGCCACTAGCTTGCTATTGGCATTCGTGTACTGGATTTACTGCGCACACCTGATTGCCTTGCTGCTGCTCGCGTTTCGGTGGCTAAAACACGCTATTGAAGTACACGAATTTGTGTTATTTCCAATAATAGTCGCGACATTTACGTCTTCCTTCCCGATGCTGTTTTCAATGCGCCTAGGTGAGAGTCAAATTAACTTCCCAATCGCTCTACAAGCAATTGAATTTACCGGCGTTCATGGCTTAGATGCAATTATAGCCTTAGTCAACATCGTTGCGTTTCGACTGATTTTCAATTTAGCGCTCGAAAAACAGGCTACTACGGCTAGAGTGTCAAGGTGGCCACTCATAGTGGCTATATCGATGATTGCCATATGGTTGATTTATGGAGCCAATCAATACTCTATCTGGAACACAAATTCAGCCAACTGGAATACCCTAAAAGTTGGCATTGTGCAGCCAAATGAAACTCCGCACTTAGGCAAAAAAATTACCTACCCCGGTTATGGGTTAGCCTATCCTCCGGAAATGGAAATGACGGAACGACTGAGCAGTATTGGTGCCGAAATCATCATCTGGCCAGAAGCGCAACGTAAGGGGTATTTAGACCAGAGTAATGTTAGGGAGGCCTATCAAGCCACGTTATCAAAACTCACCTCGAGCCTGATTTTCCACGACATGCAGTACGTTCGCAACCAAACTAATGGCAAACTAAGGAACCAAGTTAGTACAGCCTTGATGCTTGACGATTCTGGTCAGCAGAATGGCCGCTACGTAAAAATGAAGCGAATTCCATTTGGCGAATATGTACCGTTTAGCAACGATGACTCGCTGGTCAAACAGTTCGTCAAGCGCATTTTTGGCAACTTTTTGGTCGAAACAGTTGAAGGCAAGAGTCACCAAGTATTCCAACACCATAAAGTAAATATAATTCCACTAATTTGCTATGAAACTACCTCGGCTAGTTTTGTCGCAAACGCAGTGAAGAAAACTATGCCGCAACGAGATGAGTCAAATGGTTCGCTGCTGGTCGGACTCTCGAACGACGGTTGGTTTGGCTCTACACATCAACCCTACCAACACGTTATGGCATCAGTGTTACGCGCTGTAGAAAATCGACTACCGCTAGTTCACGTCGCCAACAATGGACCCTCTATTGTAGCCGCACCGAGCGGAAAAGTAGTTTTCACTTCAGATTTTCAAAAAGCGGGTGGTTACCTTGTCGATGTG
>JAFMHC010000051.1 GCA_017854775.1 Gammaproteobacteria bacterium
CCAACACGGCTCTATCGGGATTAACAACTTCGCTATTACCGTCAATCGCTAACTGATCAACTATTGCTCGGCCCAACGCACCGCCTGACCCTGTTATTAAAACCTTGAACATCAGAAAACTAAATTCCTAACTGCTCGGCGATTGCTTCAAAATTCTGGTCGACATTTTCATAGTCATCAGGTCGTCCTATGTCGTACCACATGCCTGAAAACGGTCGAATGTTTACCGGCTGATTGTTTTTAAGGCTATCTAACATCAGGTTGTCGAAACCATAAGGAGCGCCCTTATCCAGAGATTCAATTACATTTCGGTTTATACAATACACACCCATGCTAACATCGAAATCATATGTGGGCTTTTCTTTGAAATATGTAAGCTCACCATTATCACCATATTCCAGAACTCCGAAATCGATCTGTGAATGTCGTTTAAACGATGACACTGATATTCGGCAACCTGACTCAACATGCTTTTCATAGAAAGCGCGATAGTCCAGATCGCACAGGATATCCCCATTTAGAACCAAAAAATTCTCAGGCAAACCCTCGATTAATGTTAACGGCCCGATTGTGCTTAATTCTTGGTCTTCATGTGAATAATCAATTTTAAGACCGTAACGTGAACCATCACCGAAATAAGATTCAATAAGATGAGAAAGATGACTAACCGCCATGGTCACATGTTTATAGCCTGATTTTCTCAACTGCATCACAATCACTTCAAGAATTGCATATTTACCACCCAATGGAACCAGGGGTTTTGGAATAAGGGTCGTAAACGGTCTGAGACGAACGCCTTTCCCACCTGCCAAAATAACCGCTCGCATATCAATCCTCTCAAATGTTGTATAAAAATGCTTTATATCGATCTAGGTTCTCTCTAACTCTAAACCACTCAACGGTCTTCTTTAAACCTTCTGAAAGGTCATAGCGAGGTTGCCAACCCGTTAAGCTGGTAATTAAAGCATTATCGCCTATGAGCTTTTGTACTTCAGACTGCTCAGGGCGTATGCGTTGATTATCTACCATGACCGTTGCCTGCGCGTTGATGTTGCTAATTAATAAATCTGCGACATCACCAATCGAATACTCTTTACCGGTAGCAATATTGACTTCCAGGCCTATCGCTTCATCACATTCTGCAAGCGCAATAAAACCACTCACAGTGTCATCAACAAAGTTGAAGTCTCTGATTGGGTCCAAGCTCCCTAACTGCAAACTGCTTGCACCATTCAATAATTGAGTAATTATTGTGGGGATGACGGCTCGCGCTGATTGGCGAGGACCATATGTATTAAATGGCCGGACGATAGTCACTGGCGTTTCAAATGACTTGTAAAACGATTCAGCCAACCGATCTGCGCCTATTTTAGTCGCGCTATATGGGGATTGTCCTTGAAAAGGGTGTCTTTCATCCATCGGAGTATACATCGCAGTACCATATACTTCGGAGGTAGAGGTAATCATGACCCTCTCAATATCAAGCTTTTTGGCCGCTTGCAATACGTTCAGAGTACCCTTGATATTTGTATCTACATAGGAGTCGGGAGAATGGTATGAAAATGGAATCGCTATAAGCGCGGCAAGATGAAATACAACATCGCAACCCCGCATAGCTTCATAGACGCCATTGGGGTCTCTAATATCTCCTGAAAAAACATCCAGCTGCTCCTTTAACTCAGGAGGCAGTGTATCTAACCACCCCCAGGAATTGAACGAGTTGTAAAAAACGAAACAACGTACCTCACAACCCATGTTGAGTAGGCCTTCAAGCAAATGGCTGCCGATAAATCCATCAGCTCCAGTTAAGAGAACCTTTTTAGTTTTTATTTTCATGTTCAATCTCAACAAGCCACTAGTTTAGGTTATTTTTGATCTGGGAGGCCCAATATACAAGCCATCTTTGTGAGAGCAATCTGACTCTATTCAGAAGCTCTAATTTTAACACTTAGAGCCCGTTTAGAATACAAGCTTTCAGCCTTGATTTCGGCAGTATCAGAAACGCAATCCTCATATTAGGCTCGAAGGGTAGAGCGAATAGACAACTTGCAAACGACTCGGCATTATCAGCGCCTTAATATCGGAGCCATATTCAAACTTTACGCCTTAACCGGCCCGTCTATTTTCTATACGCGCAAAACAAGACTAGCCGAGTTCGCCTAACTTGATTTATGACAGAAATAAATTCAATCGCTATTCGATTCTAAACGGACTAAAAATCCTCCGTTCTTTATCATTGCAAGATCTATCGTAATAGTCTCCAGCAAACGTTGATGCTCGCCACACTGGGATTAACACTTAACCCCAAAATTAGTAACACCACAAGCAAGCGATAACAAAACACCACGCCGCACATGGGGAGGTTCATTCGAGAACACTAAAACGAGTCGATTTGTGGTTTCATTTCGTCTAGTAAATCGGAAATTTTAACACTCAAGACTTCTTTAGAATACAAGCGCTCAGCAGCCTTAGTCGCATTATCGGCCATTTTCTCCCACAGCACCTGATCGTTGTAGAGTTTAATAATTAGATCTGCAAACTGCTCCGCACTCTGGGCGATCATTACATCTCTGTCGTGCACTAAACCCATCCCCTCTGATGCTTCGTGAGACACAACTTGAGGAACACCGTGACATAGCCCAGAAACTATTTTGCCCTTTATTCCAGCCCCATACCTAAGTGGAGCCACCATGATACGAACGTCTTCGAGGAACTCCCCAACAGTTGGCACAAACCCTCTAACTTCAATCGATTTACTTGCTAAACCGGCGACTTCATCAGAAACATGGGAGCCTGCGATAATGAATTTACAATCTTTGATTCTTAAACGCACCAGCGGCCAAATATCTGCGACAAAATATTTAACCGCGTCGACGTTTGGCGGGTGCTGATAACCACCGATAAACCCAACATTCAGCCGCTTCTCATATGAATTTACCCTCTCAATCACATCTCCAAACAGGGGTATAACGGCAATATTTGCGTCAGGAATCGACTGGCAAATAATCTGCGCTTCTACCTCGCTGACCACGATGGTTGCATCGCAAGCCTTTACCAGAAAAAGCTCATCTTGCTTGCTAACTTTCTGGCTGCGCGCGGGCATTTTGTATTTAGGATGTTTTTTTAATAACTCCAATTCTCGCTCGTAGCGGAGAAAATGGAGGTCAACCGTATTGAAAATTATCTTCGCATTAGGAAAACGACTTTTAATCAGCGGGTATGTATATTTTGCAACGGTGGCTCGAGATAAAACCACCACATCGTATACATCATCAAGTTGATCTAAACAATCGGCAGGCGACTGTGCTGAAGCCGCACCATCGTATAGACACTCTATTCCCATATATTGAAGGTCCGTTGTATAGCGCCCCTCATGTCTAAAAGCATCCCAAGGGATGAAGGAAACACCCCATCCGTCTTCAAGAGCACGCTCAAAAAAGTGGACCGTTTCAATAGAGCCGGCGTCTTTATCTGGCGTTGGGGTATTAGAATCTATCCAGAGTATCCACCCCCGTTTAACTTGGCCGCGAACGTATTGATCGATGTGATTTGCAGGTGGCACGGGCGGCCTAGCATCGAGCTGCGTCTTCCATTTTCGATAGAATTTATCTTTATTGATTTCTTGATAGCGCTTAACTCCTTGAGTCACATTTGTGCCTGAGGAAACGCCTTCATAGTGGACTAGACGAGAAAATGGATTATAAATTACCTTATAGCCACTTTCATGCGCAGCCATCGCAATGTCAGCGTCTTCATAGTAGGCCGGCGTATAACGATCGTCATAACCCCCCAGCTTTTTCCAAACGCTGCGTTTGATTAGAATTGAGGCGCCCGAACAAAAATTTACCTCGCGACAATAATTGAACCGCGATTCGCTGTGGTGCTTCCCGCGACCATAGTTATAACCAGATGCATCGTTAAATATAATTCCACCGGCTTCTTGAATGAGGCCGTCTTCACCAAGCATGAGAGAGCCGGCGACACCTGTATCGGGGTAGTGCTCAAATGTTTTTACTAAATTTTCAAGCCAGCCTTGCAATGGCAACGTATCGTTATTTAACTGCAATATATATTCAGCTTGAGACTTATTTGCGGCTTTATTACACGATGCTAAATACCCCGCATTCTTCCTATTTCGTATCAAGGTAACGCCTTTTATCGACGCCAGCTTTCGACACTCACTCTTGTCTGACGCATCGTCAACAAGAATGATCTCGTAGTCTCTAAACGACTGCAACTGTAACGCGAATAAACAATTCACCGTATATTCAAACTTATTATAGAAAGGGATGATTATACTTACCTTGGGCTTTGTTCCAGAAACGCTATTTTTTTCAAAATTCAAGCTCGCCAGTTTATCCTCTAACGATTGCGATGAAACATCGGCAATGATCTCCTCTATTTCCGACATAAGCGGAGTGTAACTAAATCTATTGTTCTGACTTGGTTCAATCAAAGCCAAGTTACTTTGGTTTTCCGATGTTCCTTCTTTTGCTCGATTTAGATAATGCGCCAGCGGATTTGTATCGTTATCTAGCTTGTGCTTTTTTCGATACAAACGCGTTGAAAACTCTGGATTGGGGTCGTAGTTCTCCTTTGCCCCTTCCTTAATATAATGCACTAAAAGAGAGTGCCACTTATTTTCACCGGGCGTTAATTGCTGAGCATAGTAAAATGGGTTAAAACCAGCATTAGGTAGACGACCTTCTCGCTCGCCATGCCCTACATAATGTTCTAGCGGAGACCGGATTGAGTATCTAATAAGCGGGTAAAGCTGGAGATAGTGTGCCGCATCAAATAGACCCGACTCACTGACGATAAGCAGCCGCCGCCTTAAATTGAGATAATTTCTCAGATTAAGTGTTGCCAACGCTTTAACAAAAAGGAGACTCTTACCAAATAGCGATAACCGGACTCGCCTAATTGAGCTATACAACAAAGTTCCTAGCTTCCAAGCTGAAGAACTGGTTACTCCCTGTAAGGCAAATTCAGCGTCGTGTCTTGATTGCCTAAGCTGTGATTTTTCTTTTGAAAGTGTACTTATTTGCACTTCCTGATTAGAATTCATTCGTTGCAATTTATCAAAAGCAAACCTTTTTCCTTCTTTCTCTTTGACAGCTTGTTCCAGCGCGTCACTCGCAATAACCGCTTGCCTTTTCGCTTCAAGCAATTTGCCTCTAACATATTGGTCTCGCGTCCGAACAAACTCATCTAGCTCGGTTTCTTTCGCTGTGAGCTGTGCTTCTTTAGCTGTAAGCTCATTCTTTATTGAATTAATCTTCTGATTAAGACGCAAAATATTTTCTTGGGCAAGATCGTTTTGCTCCATTTGACGACCAATTTTTTCAGTCTGCTGGTTTAAACGTAGATAGCTACTATTTAATTGTTGCTCGTCGATTTCAATATTGCGCAAATACATAACGAATTCAGTATGAGCATTTTCCTTTAGCGCCGATTCAATGTCCAAGCCAATATCTTTGGAAGCACCGTTTCCCTCTATGTTGGCTTGACCGTCAAGCCACGTATAAAAGTATTTTACGACCTTGGGAACATTACGCTTTGCGATGAGCTCCCCTAATTGCACTTCATGATGCCTCATAGAGCTATCTAGAAAATTATCGACGCTTTCCTTTGCAGAAACCGATTGCCAATTAAGGGGTAATGGCAAATTTTCACATAGATAAGAAACAAACTTCGAATGGTTATTCAATAAATCGTCATACCGAATGAATACCCGATTAGCCGCTCGCGTATTCAATTCTAATATTCGCAGATGAACAAACCAGAGGCTTAACGCGTATTTCAATTCGAAATTATTTCGCCTAGCCAGCGACTGAGCAATTTCCATCGGGTTACGCAGGCTGATAATATAATAGGGGTTCACTCCCATTTCCGCTAATGCAGACTCCCATAGAGGAATTAATTTACAAATTCTTGGGTCTTTGACTATCGCTAGATCAATCTCTTGGTATTGCTCGTTAATAAGTTTTATTAACCGGTTTTTATACAATTCGGCTTCTGGAGAAATAAACCATTGTTCAGGCACGGGGGTCAGGCTTGACCAGGAGCCTCCTAACGATGCTAAAATTTCGTCATGAAGCTCCATCAATACTTGGGATTCCCAAAATCCCATGTCATTGTCATTTTTAACTGGCTTCAATAAACCATCTGGCAGAGTCGCTCCGTATAAATTCAAACAACGAGTAATTGCGGATGTACCACTTCTGTGCATGCCAGCCACAATAATGATTGATTTGGCTTTTTGTGCGCTATTTTTTTCGGTCATAAGTGTTTTGATACTATTTTTTGTTCCTAAGCCTCGGCCACAGGAGTGTGATATCGGTGAATCACTTGATCAATATCGCCAACCAAAGTTACCCTACCGTGTTCCATATATATTGCCTTATTACAAAGCTGCTTAGCGACAATTGGATTATGAGTTGCGAACACCATTATGGATGAGCGAAAAACCATTTCAGATAAACGGTTTTTAGTTTTTTCGATGAAAGCCTGGTCCCCAGCACCAACCCATTCATCTAACAATAAGATCTCGCAATCAATACTGGTGCAAATTGAAAAAGCAAGACGCAAAATCATGCCAGACGAGAGTAAACGAACTGGCATGTTCAAATATTCACCCAACTCACTAAACTCGGCGATGTCATCAATACGTGCTAACGCGCCTTTACGGCTTAGCCCGTATAGCATTCCACAAAGGAGAATATTCTCATAGCCGTTTAAATTCACATCCATGCCCGACATCAAATTTAGTAAGGCCGAAACTTTACCTTCTCGCTCTATAGCCCCAGAAGTTGGCTCATAAAACCCGGCTAACACCTTTAGTAAAGAAGTTTTCCCCGCGCCATTGTGACCGAACAGGGCAACTCTATCTCCCTCTCGAAAAGATAGGCTAACGTTATCTAAAGCTAAAATTGATGTGCGCTTTCCTTTCTCTTTCTTGATTCGCCCGCCTACTGGCAAGCTCTGTGTGATAGAGCGCCTTAACGAACGACTCTTAGTGTCATAAACTGGGTAATCCAGACTGACATCATGTAGCACTAGCTTAAGCATAATTATTTGACCTTTATATCCAAAAAGCGATGCGTGATCGATATCTAACAAAAACAGGAAATGCAATCGACCAACCGACGACGGCCATACACGTAGCAATTATCCAACTGCTCTCATTTAAGCTGCCGTTCAATAAGGCTCCTCGATATATCTCAATTAGGTGATGAAAGGGGTTCAGCTCAGCGACAATTTTTAGCTCAGCTTTCATTTCTGGCATCCACATAATGGGCGTTACGAAAAAGATCAGCCTGAAAATATTATTTAGCAACTCACCCAAATCTCTAAATCGGGTAGCAAATACACTTACCAATAGCCCCATCCATAGTGCGTTAATCGTTATCAAGAACAAAGAAATCGGCACGACTAACCATGCAATGTTCCAAGTTGCTCCTAATACCCAAGCTAGTAATAAGAACACTAACATTTGGTAGCCAAGCACTATAAGGTTCCGCCATATAACTCTAAACAACAAAGTAAAATAACTGAGCTGAAAAGACACTATATAGTTCACTGAGTTAACATACTCTCTGCCACTTTCAAGAATAATCGCTTGCATATAGTTCCAAACAATAATGCCCAGCATTAAATACAAAATATAGTCTGGAGCGCTCACGCCAAAAAGCCTCGAATAAATCGGCCCCAATGCACAAACAAATATCAAAATGCTTAGGCTAGCCCAAAACACGCCTAACTTAGAACGATTATAGCGCCCCTGTACATCGTTCCAGCCAAGTGCAAGCCAAACGCCATTACTCTTAAGTCCTCGTATAAGGTCAACGAACGCCTGCTTAAAATCATCTTTAGAATTCACTATTGCTTTACTCTGACTTTTTTATTCAACTTGTTATGTTAAATTATGGTGAGACCTTGAACGGGTATTTAGGTTGTAGCTCTAACTATTACGTATGAAAACATACATAACGACCAACAGTTTATAGCCAGGTGTTTTTACAATTGTACTTTCACTCGATGCTAAGCACCAATTCAATTAGCTCGCATGACACAGAATGGATTTTTCACAAAGTTTACACTAGACTCTTGTGTCATGAATTAACAATTAATCCTCTTATTTTGTTGGCATAGCAAGTTGGTTGATATTAAGTAAAAGTGGGTTGCGTAAATTTTGAAAACAGCATTAATCACAGGCATCTCAGGTCAGGGCGGTTCGTACTTGGCGAAAAAGCTTCTCTCTGATGGCTATCATGTCGTCGGCACTTCACGAGCTATCGCCGAAGATGGGTCTCAGAACTTGGTCGGGCTTAAGATTAAGGACCGTGTGAGTATGCGCGCACTGGACCTGCAAAATGGTCAGCAGGTGCTGGATTTGATTGATCAACTTAGGCCAGACGAGATCTACCATCTCGCTGCACCGTCGTCGGTGGCTAGATCATTTGTTGAACCCGCTGATACTATATATAGCATCGCACTTACCACTGTAAACGTTCTTGATGCGATTCGGAAAACCGATAAAAACATACCATGCTTCGTTGCCAGTTCAACTGAGATATTTGGTAATTGCTTATCGCCTGCCTCGGAACGCACACACCACAATCCTCAAAGCCCTTACGGTATCGGTAAGAGCTGCGCTCAACATCAAGTAAAAATTTACCGTGAGGCTTATGGTTTGTTTGCCTGCAGCGGAGTTTTATCTAACTTTGAATCTCAATTACGCCCCAGAAACTATGTGACCTCAAAAATAGTAAACACGGCGTGTGAGATAGCCTTGGGCGATGCCGATAAGATCGAACTCGGAAACATTGATATCACCCGAGACTGGGGTGCGGCTGAAGACTTTATGACGGCTGCGAGTTTAACCTTGCGGCAAAAGAGCCCAGATGACTACATTATTGCTACGGGAGTCTCTCACAGTCTAGTCGATTTTTTAGAGATCGCTTTTTCGAGAGTAGGCTTGGATTATCGAGACCATTTGATTTCAAAAGATTTCTTAATACGCCCATTGGACATAAAGCAAACGCTCTGTGACACAAGCCACGCAGAATCCAAACTTAAATGGCGTGCCGAGAGGGATCTAAACGACATTATTACCGAAATGTTATATGCTGAATTAACACGAAGCTCAACGCATGAAAAAGCGTGCAAATTATTGGCAATAAATACACAAAAATCACCTCAGAATGTGATTGATATAAATACTAAAAACTGAGTTTTATAACTCCCCTTTACTGTACGTTAGGTGACCGTCTTTTGTCTGCTAGGTGTTAACACTCACTCGCATTTGACTAACTATGTCTCATATTTCTTCAGCCCGTATTCTACATATCTGTAAAGTTTACCTCCCCGTCAGAGGCGGTATTCAAAAAGTCGTGCATGCAATAACCTCGTTATCTAAACAGCACACTCATTACGTGATTACCAGCGGTGAAGACGGTGCAATTCTTGAACAAAGGCTGAATGGCACCTATATAACTCGATCTCGCTCGTACTTAGAAGTTGCCTCAATGCCGATCGCCCCAAGAATGATTGGCAAGATTATTAAGATGGCAAAAAAATGTCATATCATCTGCGTGCACTACCCGTTTCCGCTCGCTGATCTAGCGTTAGCGATGGTTATTAGGCTGCCGCCTATGGTGGTTTATTGGCATTCTAATATCGTCGCACAAAAAAAACTCAAGTGGTTAACTTACCCCTTGATTTATCTTACTCTAAAGCGTGCTACTGCGATCGTTGTAACGTCAGAGCGAATGATAGAGAACTCTAAGCTACTCATGCGCTTTAGATCCAAGGTGAGAATAATCCCCTACGGGCTGCCAACAGTCAGGGAAACGCCAGCCATCACCACGGCGTATACCAACAGTAATTACTTTGTTCTGGTTGGACGCCACGTTTCGTACAAAGGAATTGATATAGCGATCCGGGCATTGCAAGAGATTGACACTCATCTGGTGATCGTTGGCAATGGTCCATTATTTGAGCAACATAAATTACTCTCTCAAACACTCGGGGTGTGCGACAAAGTAAGCTTTGAGCAAAACGCCTCTGATGACGAGGTCAAGAGCCTTATTCAAGGAAGCATTGCCTTGGTCATGCCTTCGATTATGCATAATGAAGCCTTTGGATTGGTCCAACTTGAGGCCATGCGGCTTCGCAAACCAGTCATTAATACATCGCTAGCCTCATCCGTACCCATGATTGCTCGCCATCAAAAAGAAGCTTTAACCGTTGAGCCGAATGATCCTGATGCCTTAGCTCAGGCCATGATTCAAATAGCGACGGATAAAGCTTGGGCTGCCACACTTGGGAACAATGGCTACCATCGTTTCAAGCAAAATTTTACTGATATTAAATTCAAATTAGCCCTCGATTCATTGTTTGAAGAGTTACTCGCGCGGTAGCAATAACAACAATGACGCCAATTATTTATAACCTCAACAATATCAGGCCGCCGCTTACGGGTATTGGCCGATACTCAATCGAATTAATACGTGAGATGTTAATTCAAAGGCCAAATCTCACGGCGATAAAGAATCGCAAGGCTCATACTGGAACCAATCTAGCGGCACTATTGATGAGTTTCGATGCACCAACCAAAACCCGGCCATCAACGTCGTATGCTGGCCAGCTTATTTCTGCTCGTAAATTGAGGGGCATCATTGGTAGCATTCCCTTGAGTCGCTCAATTTATCGTAAAGTGGATAGTTATTATTTTAGTGTCTTAAGCAAACCCTTCATTTCTAATGGCGCGACTTATCATGATTTGAATTACTCATTAAGCCCTAAAAGTAGCTCCTGCGTAAGCACCGTTTATGATTTGTCGAATGTGGTATGCCCTGAAACACACCCTGCTCATCGCGTTAATTATCTTAATAATTATTTTGAGAAATTACGCTCAGGTGACTCAAAAATCATCACTATCTCCCACGCGGTAAAGTCAGAACTGATCGAGTTTTATGGTATTTCTAATAATAGGATACACGTCACTCACTTAGCGGCTGATGGTAGTTTTCATCCAAGAACAGCCCAAGACTGTGACTCAATACTGGCAGCTCACGCACTAAGCTATAAAAAATACGTTCTTTGCGTAGCTACCTTAGAGCCCAGAAAAAATTTATCCGCAGTGTTAAACGCCTATCAACGGCTTGATAAACAAGTGCAGCAAGAGTTTCCCTTAGTCATGGTTGGCCCTTTGGGGTGGAAGAGCTCAGTGCTTGAAAAACGCATAGCTGAGCTAAACGATTTGGGAGTGGTAAGACAGCTCGGTTTTGTTGCTCAAAATGATTTGCCCTTTTTGTACGCTGGCGCTGCGGCCTTTGTATATCCATCGCTTTATGAGGGTTTCGGTTTGCCTTTGCTTGAAGCAATGCAAAGCGGTTGCCCTTGCATCACCTCTAATACTGGCGCGCTCGCTGAAGTGTCAAACGGATCAGCTATTCAAGTTGACCCCAAAAAAAGTGATGATATTGCACAACAACTAAACCTACTATTGCATGATCCCGATTTGCGCTCGTATTATGCTAACTCAGGCCAGCAACGCGCAAGTGATTTCACTTGGGCCAAAACAGCATCTCAAACTTGTAAAATTTATGATTCTCTCTGACTTAAAAAAGCCAATTCATCAAAACTTCATCAACAAATCCAGCAAAATTTTGATGCTTGGTTTAGGTTTTGCTTTAACACTCTTACTGAGCGCGCACGGCTCCGAAAATGAAAGTTTGGAAAGTGTTTACAACAGTAAGAAAGGGAGTTATCCACTGACAACCCGTCATTTAGATGAAAGGCAAGAACCCTTATTCGTAAATCGTTTAATTCGACAGGACTCACTTTACTTATTGCAACATGCACATAATCCGGTCCAGTGGTGGGGCTGGGGCGACGATGCTTTTGCCAAAGCAAAAGAACTAAACAAACCGATTTTTTTATCAATTGGTTACTCCACTTGCCATTGGTGTCATGTAATGGCAAGAGAAAGTTTCGAAGACATAGAGATTGCCAACGTCATCAATGAACACTTTATCCCAATCAAAGTTGATCGAGAAGAGTACCCCGACGTTGACGAACTCTACCTTACCTCTGTACAAATGCTGAGCGGTAAAGCTGGCTGGCCATTAACCGCGGTACTCACTCCAGACGGACAAGCGTTTTTTGGTGGTACTTATTTTCAACCCCCGGCACTACTGAGTCTTTTAAACAAAGTTAGTGACACATGGGTTCAACGCCAAGATGCGGTTTTAGAACAAGCCAATCGCTTGAGCGGTGCGCTCAGCGCAATTAATAAGTCGTCTGACAACACCAAGACTATTACGGCCGGTATTATTTCTGAAGCAGCGACGCGAATTCAAACCGAATTATCCCGCTCCGTTAACAACAGTAGCAAGCAATCTAAACCAGGCTTTCCCAGAGAACCTGAGATGCTGTTTTTACTCAATCATGCTCAAAGAAACTTATCGGAGCCGACTATAAACATGGTCACACAGCGATTATTAAAGCTGGCTGCTGGTGGCATTCATGATCAAGTTGGTGGCGGTTTTCACCGATACACCGTCGACTCCAACTGGGTCATACCACACTTCGAAAAGATGCTATATAACCAAGCGCAAATGGGGCGTGCCTATTTCCTTGGCTATCAACTCAGCGGTAACCCCACACTCAGAACAGTAGGCGAGAAAACGTTCGAATTTTTATTAAATAAAATGCAGGCCCCCGATGGTGGGTTCTATTCAGCGATGGATGCCCAGAGCGAGGACGCAAATGGGATAACAGGCGAAGGCGAATTCTATACGTGGACATACCAACAATTATCGTCGCTGCTCAACCAAGGCGAATTGTCAGTTGCCAACACTTTTCTTGGAACAAGCTCCGAAGGCAATTTTAATGATAGCAATGTGTTGCAAAACAGCCACTTCGATTCTGTTAGTTCAGGCAACGGTCTCGAGGTCGGCAATAAAATTGATTCTGTGATTAGTAAGCTTGCCGTAGCGCGAGAGCTACGAAAGCCTCCACAACTAGATACTAAAATCATTAGTTCTTGGAATGCGATGGCGATCAGTGCCTTGATTGCTGGCTACAGTGCGACCGACAACAACGTCTATCGGAAAGCAGCAATAAAGGCGGCGAATAGATTATGGGAGCAGTCATATGATCAACGAGATGGATTGGCTCGGACTATTTCCAATAACAAGCAACGTCTAGCCGGAACGCTTGAAGACTACGCCTACTTTGCCAATGCTCTGATTGATATCTACGACACCGAGGGTGATAAGCTGTGGCTTGAGCGGGCAGATCAAATCGTAAAACAGATGATTGCGCGCTTTCACGATACCGAAACCGGCGGCTTTCTAATCAGTAACGCCAGCAACAATAAAATTCCTATGATGAAGTTGGTTACTGCGCGTGACGATGCTATTTACTCAGGAAACTCAGTTGCGGCACAGGTGCTCGCACGTATGGCGCAACGTACCGGAACCTTAGAATTTAAACATAAAGCCACTAGTGCCATTTCAGCGTTCTCGCAGCAGTTGTTTGCTAATCCCGAAGCTCTCAGTGGCATGCTGCTTGCCGCCGATATTTTAAATTATGGTGATATCGGCAGCCGGCAATATGCGGCTAAGGGAAAGGTTATTGTTACGGCAGACATAAACTCCGACAATACCTTGTCTCTCAACATTGATATCGCCAAAGGCTGGCACATTAATGCGTCGCAGGTACTCAATAAATACTTAATTCCAACCGCTCTAATACCGGCCTCCCAGCCCTCTTCAGATCAATGCCTTGTATTCGAAAAAGTAAGCTACCCAAAAGGCGAGCTTGTGTCTCTGGGCTTTCAGGAAGATAAATTGCTTGTTTATGAGAACTCCGTCACATTAAGTGCAGATTTGTCGCAAAGTACTCCAAAAAGTACTGAGAGCCGATGTCAAACCTTGGCAGCAGAACTAAGAATTCAAGCGTGCACCGACGAAGTGTGTCAAGCGCCAGAAAAAATACAAATCCGTGCGCATTTGAAGCATTAAAGACTAATTGACAGTTAATGATTAAAAGCCGAGTGACTTGTGCCTATTGGCACAAAACCTCTGTTAAAAATTTAAATTTAGTCGAAAAAAAACCGACTAGTCTATTCGTATAATTTCATTCAGTACAAAGGTGTAGTAGAGTTAAAAGAAGTTAATACTTGGGTAAGGTAGGGTTTTGCTGGTTTTTGTGGTTAAGGTGATCATTTTGAACTAGTTATGATTCGCTTATGAGGGCTTTGGGTATGCTCTTCATTGAGATATATGCACATTTTTAGTCAGTATCAATTTAGCTATAAAACTCTAAATGTGGTTAAAAAATGCGATTGCGACCTTTCGATAAAAATAACGCAGCAATAACAAAAGTGATAATAAATGATGAACAATAAGAATTTGGCGCATTACTCCTTGAGTAAATCATCACGGGTTAGATCTAGTATTTTAAAAGCCTCGCTTTTTCTTTTAGGCATACTTATAAGTCAGTCGGCATTTGCGCAACTAACATTCACTAAGACTTTTAACTCAAATACCATCGGGCCAGGCAGTGTTAGCACGTTAACGTTTAATATCACTAACCCTGGGGCAACAGCGGCCGATGACATCGACTTCACCGACACTTTCCCTGCGGGCTTAACAATTGCCTCGCCTGGCAACGCTAGCAGTAACTGTGGCCCAACAGCACTTCTAAGCGCGCCCGATGGCGCTAGCAGCCTTACTCTCAGCGCCGGGCGCTTAGCACCGGGCGGCTCTTGCAGCGTGCTCGTCGACGTAGTTAGTAGCGCGGCTCCAGCCGTAGGCGCCCCAGTGACACACATGAATGTGTCTGGCGATTTAACATCGACGCTTGGTAATTCCGGCACAGCTTCAGACGACTTAGTCGTCGACGCTACTCGTGCAGGGTTCTCCATGAGCTTTTCGCCAAGTACGATCTCGGCAGGTCAAACTAGCCGACTCACCTTTACTATTGACAGTTCAAGTAACCCATCTGGCTTAGCAAGCTTAAGCTTTAGTAATAACTTGCCTTCTGGAATGGTTATCGCACCACTAGCAAATGCGGTAACCGATTGCGGCAACAACGTATTTCCCGTTACTTTGAACGCCAACTCAGGCGACTCGAGCATTTTTATGTTTGCTAACGGCTTTAATCCGGACTTTCCTGCACTTGCGGCAAACGCTAGCTGTACTGTTGGCATAGACGTAACAGCGGCCACTGGCAGCTATAATAATGTGTCTGGAGATCTGCTTGTAGGCGGTCTAAACAGCGGTAAATCCAGCGCAACGCTAAATGTGCCTCGAGAATTCATCAGCAAATCATTTGTTGATGACCCCGTTGCGCCCGGAGCCAGCGTAATTCTTGAATATACCCTAAATAATCTTAACCGCGGCTCAACCGCTACCGCAGTCGCTTTTAGCGATGACCTTGGCGCCGCATTAGCTGGCCTAACCTTTGGTAGTCTATTAGCCAATGACTGCGGTGGATCAGTGGGCGGTGTTGGCACCACCAGCCTTTCATTTAGTGGCGGAACCATTGCGCCAGAAGGCTCGTGCTCCATTCGCGCTAATGTAAGCGTGCCAGCCGGTGCCGCCGCGGGAGCATACATCAGTGCAACCAGCGCCCTAACATCGACGGTTGGCGGGTCACCATTTGTCGGCAATTCGGCAAACGACCGCTTGGTGGTCAGCACTGCACCAATTATAAGTATGGCCTTCACGCCATCAACTATTAACGCTGGCGACACGACCACGCTTGAATACACAGTCACCAATACAAGCTCTACCTCTGGCGCTACCGATATAGCGTTTAGCAGCGAGTTTCCGAGTTTCATCGCCACCGCGAGTATGACTCCGGCAAATGATTCCTGCGGCGCCGGCTCTACGTTAACGTTTACGGCGCTGAACAATAATCCAAATTCACCTATTCCAGCCAGCTTTACTATGTCAGGCGGCAATCTAGCAGCTGCGGGTATGCCCGGTGATTCCTGCACTTTCTCACTCACCTTTGTAACTACCGCTGATGCGTCAACCGGTGTTTATCCAGTGATCGCAGGCGGTACAGCAACCGTCGATGGGCAATCTCAGGGTATAAATACCGCTAGTGCCACGCTTGTGGTCACACCGATACCTGAGTTATCAAAAGACTTCACCAACGACCCCGTCTCACCAGGTGATAGCGTAACGCTTGAATACAGACTCAACTATTCGGCGGATGCCGCTGGCCCAGCAACAAACATCTCCTTCACCGATGACTTAAATGCAGCCCTTACTGGTTTAACTGCAAACTTACCAGTGTTACCCGATCCACCCTGCGGCGCTGGATCTTCGTTAACTGGATCAGCCGGAGACACATTGCTTACTTTGACGGGTGGCAGTCTTGCTCCCGGAGAAAGTTGCACATTCAGTGTGACGCTTGATGTGCCAGCAGGGGCAGCGCCGGGAACTGCGCCAAGCGTTACTAGCACTGTTACCGCGACCGTAGGCGGCTTGCCCGTTACAGGCGCTGCGGCCGCTAGCGATCTGGTGGTAGCCGGCATTAGCTTTGAAAGCGAATTTTTAGCTAACCCATACCTTGCTGGTGATATTGCTACGCTGCGCTTTACACTAGAAAACACTAGTGCAACCGATGATATTACTGACATCATTTTTACCGACAGTTTGAGTGCGGCGTTATCCGGACTTAGCGCTACTGTTTTGCCTGCTACTCCTTGCGGCGCTGGCAGTGCCATAAGTGGGACAACATTCCTAGTTTTTCAAGATGGCGCACTCGCCGTAGGTGAGCAATGTACTTTTGATATATCAGTGCAAATACCACCAAGCGCCGCTAATGGCGAATTTGTTAATTCAACCAGTAACCTAACAGCCACTTTTGGTGGTGCCGCGGGTGTAGCAGATAACAGTACTACTAGTTTAGTGGTTAACAATGAGATCATTTCATTAAGCAAAGAGTTCAGTGACACCACCGTTGCCTCCGGCAGCACCACCAACTTGCGTTTTACGCTCACTAATCTTGATGCAACCCGCGCCATTAGCGGTGTAGCATTCAGCGATAATCTGGATGCAGCGCTAAGCGGTTTGACGGCAACAGGCTTACCTATCTCAGCTTGCGGCGGCACAGTAGCAGCGATCCCCAATGCGGGAAGCATAGATTTTTCTGGCGGTACGCTTACTGCTGGTGAACAGTGTCAATTTGATGTGTCAGTTTCGATTCCTGCAGCAACGCCTTCGGATGTCTATACAAACACCACAAGTGCGCTGTCTGGTTTAGTCGGCATGGCTAGCGTTAGTGGCCAGCCCGCTTCTGATGTTCTTACTGTGGTCAACTTTGATGTGGATTTTAGCAAAGCCTTTGCCATGGCTCCGGTCCAAGCCGGAGGTAATACCACGCTGCAGTTCACCATCACTAATAATGACTCAGCACCGTTGACCCGTTTGTCTTTCAGTGATGATTTAGATGCTGTCATTTCTGGCTTAGTCGCTACCGGCCTACCGCTTAACGATGTATGCGGGGCAGGCTCAACAATCTCGGGCACCTCTTCATTGAGCCTAATTGGCGGAAATCTTGCGGGCGGCGGCAGTTGCTCCTTTAGTGTTGATCTGCTTGTGCCATCATCGGCAGCACCAGGATCCTTTAGCAGTACGAGTAGCCAGATAACTGAAATTTCACTTACGGCTTCTGGGCCAGCGATCGCGGGTATCATCATTAGTCCTACACCGCCTTCGTTCAGCAAAGTATTTTCTCCAGATGTTATTAACACGTCAAGCGCATCGACATTGCAGTTCACGATTGATAACTCTGCAAGTGTGGTCGCCGCGACATCACTTGATTTCACCGACAACTTGCCAGCTGGCGTAGTGGTGGCTAGCCCAGCAAATGCCAGCACGACCTGCACTGGAGGAACTCTTACGGCGGCTTCTGGAGCCTCGGTAGTCAGCTATACCGGCGGCAGTGTTGCTGCCTCGTCCAGTTGCACTGTCTCGGTTGATACCACGTCGGCCATTGCCGCAACGTATGTAAACACCTCGGGCGACTTAACGTCTTCGTCAGGTAGCAGTGGAACCGCGAGCGATACTCTTCAAGTAAAAGCAGCTACGTTTACTAAAGCCTTTGCAGACCCTGATCCTCAAGCTGGTGGTGTAAGTTCGTTAAGCTTCACTATTACCAACCTGAGCGCTAGCGATACTCTTGGCGACTTGTCATTCACCGATAACTTAGACCATGTACTTTCGGGTCTGGTGATTAGCACGACCTTACCAATTAACGATGTTTGTGGCGTCGGGTCGGTGCTAAGTAATTCATCTGGTTTGAGCTTAAGCACAGGTGCCTTGGCCGCTGGTGCCAGCTGCACATTCTCAGTAGATCTTATGATTCCGTCGAATGCCTTGCCAGGGCCATATTCGAATACTACAAGCAGCTTAACGTCCGGCCACCTGACAGTAGCCGCGCCATCAACCGATATATTAACAATTGCAGCAACCGCGCCCTCTTTTACCAAGAGCTTCACACCGGCGACTGTCGACACTGACCAAGTAAGTGTGTTGAGATTCACCATTGATAATTCGGCATCACCAAGTGCGGCAACAAACATAAGGTTCATAGATACTATGCCTGCTGGTTTGGTTGTGTCGCCATCGCCGGGTTTGATTAGCAGTTGCTTAGGCGGAGGAACTATAACCGCGCTTGCAGGCTCGTCAGTCATTAGCATGTCTGGCAGCTCTGTTGGGCCTACATCGATCTGTAGCGTCGCTGTCAACGTGCAATCGGCGAAAAGCGGTGTGTACGTTAATACTACTAGCACGCTAAGCTCATCAGCAGGAATCAGTGCGGCCGCAAGCGCTACTCTTACAGTTAACGGTGATATCGACAATGATACTATTTTAGATGCGGTTGATAATTGCCCGAGCATTGCCAACACAGATCAAGCCGATCTGGATAACGATGGCTTAGGTAATGCTTGCGACAACGACAGTGATAACGATCAAATGCCAGACGACTACGAAATAGCCAATGGTCTAGATCCTTTCAACTCTTTCGACCAACAGGGCGATCCTGATGGTGATGGCTTTACTAATTTAGAAGAGTTTCGCTTCGGTACTGATCCCAATGTTGCCGATTTAGATGAAAACAATAATGGTGTGCCAGATTCCTTTGACCTACGCAGAATGCGCACAATCGTGCCCTACATAGTGTTGCCGCTATTACTGGAAGGCGACGTTATAAGTGACGATTTTAATGACTAGCACAATTTTTGAAGAGCAGAGTAAAAATATGAAACAAGTAAAGGGTAGTCAAGCTGACCGCAGAAAACTTATAACAGCGATAGGCATTGGGTCTATAGCGTCTTTGGCCGCACCTTCCAAATGGAGCAAGCCTATTGTTGATGCAGTAATGCTGCCAGCACATGCGCAAACAAGCATGATGTGTGTTACTGATACCACGGTAGGCGGGCCACTGGTCGGCAACGCCTCTGGTGCTACCACCTGTCAAGCTGCTTGTGAAGCCGAAGCCACGGCACAAAGTGCTCAGCTTTGTGCGGTAACCGAAACCCTAGACTCAGGGGGCGCAACTATCTGTGGTTGTGATCTAGATCTTCCTTAAATAGGTAGCGAAGTCTAATCAATAATTCGAAATGGTTGGCCTACTGGGATTTGAATCTTTATATAAGGTTAACCTTGGCAACACTGCCTCACGTTGTGCGACGTGGTGAAAATACCGGTGAACCGTTGGCATGCAGATATATGGAGTTGGTGAATGTATCTATCTGAAGGTGCAGACCATCTATTTCGCGTAAAAACGAGATACTGTTTTTAAGTTGAATCTTAAGTGCTCGTCGAATTTTACTTATCTGCGCAGCATAGTAAGGGCCCGCCTGGGGTCGAATGCGCTGGGTACCAGCAGGGACCAATGGATTATGAGTCACGGTACTAGAAAGTTTAAATTGGTGGGCCCGCCTGGACTCGAACCAGGGACCAATGGATTATGAGTCCTAAGTATCCCGTGTTTACTAGGTTTAATGGAGTTTAATTAAATCAATTGTTTAGTCTTAAATCATTGTTATATAATGATTTTATATCTAACGGTTATTAATAGAATTTAATCAACATTCGTGACCTATTCGTGACCCCGTAGTGACCTGAGAAGATGAGTGACCAAATAGACTTTACTAAATCGAGTTTGAATGCCCTGCTTGCTGCCGATGCTGGCAAACGTTCTTATTACCTTGACGATAATAAAAAATCAGCACACTTAAGGGGTTTCGGTTTAGTAGTAAATGATAAAGGCCGTAAGCATTTTCTACTTACGCAGTATTTTAAGCGAGACAGGAAAACCGTTCGTCTACGTTGTGGCGAGTACCCCCATGTGACTGTGGAGCAGGCAAGAAAGAAAGCGGAAAAATTCCAAACTATGCTAAACCACGATATCCACCCCACCGAAGAACGTCAAGAAAGCCTCAGCGCAAGAAAACTAGCTAGTGAGAATGAGCGCATAAAGTCGATTACCCTAACAGAGGTGCTCACAGATTATTTAAGGCATAAAGAGCTAAAGGAGAGCACCAAGCAAGATTACATAAAGGTCTTAAAAGAGGTTTGGCTCGATTGGCTCGAGAAGCCAATGCTCGAGATTACTGATGAGCTAGTTAAAGACCGATATCGAAAGCGCTTAAAGACTAGTGTTGCTCGCGGAAACTACGCCATGCGCGTGACGCGAGCCCTATTTAATTTCGCAAAAATTGAGTACAAGCTACCGGACGGCTCAGTAATTTTTGATCGGAATCCGGTAAATGTCTTGTCAGAGGGCAAAACCTGGCATCGAGTCGAGAGGCGAAAGCGAATAGTCGGGAAACATGCTCTAGCTGATTGGTTGGCCGCTGTAGAAGCCCTAGATAGCTTGGTTACTAAAAGCTATATAAAATTTCTTTTATTTACTGGCGCTAGAAGATCCGAAGCGGCTAGATTACTAGTGAGCGATGTTAATTTTGAGGCTGGCGTATTTACGTTGCGTGATACCAAAAACGGAAGTGATGTAACCCTGCCTATGTCTGATTACGTTATGGAAATTTTAAGGCCACTTGCAGCAACTGGTGAAACATGGATATTTAAGTCTCCAATGACAGGCACTCATATTAAAGATCCACGCAAAGGAATTAGACGCGTAATTGATAAGTCGGGCGTAGAGTTTTCATTGCATGACTTACGAAGAACATTCATCACAACAGCGGAGGGTTTGGATATTTCCTACTATGCTATCAAGGCGCTGGTGAATCACAAGAGTAGGGCCAATACAGATGTAACCGAAGGTTATCTTGACATAGCCCAAGATTATGACCGATTAAGGAAAGCGTCTCAGCGCATCACGGATCGGATATTAATTAGCGCAAGTAAAGTAGATCAGGACAGGGTAGTTCAGTTTAAAAGTAACAGAATAGATCGAGTCTAGGGTAGCTCCTGAATCGCGGCAAACCTTGACCGCTTGGCTTGATTTTTACTCAAGGTATTTTGATAGAGGTACAAATGTCCGACAACAATAAGCTCGATAGAAAATGGAAAATCTCAAAACTAACTGTAGGCTCAAGCGCTAGGCCCGCTATCGTTCAGTACGGTACAACCCCGCATGTGTCGGCGCTATTGATTGGTTCATCAGACAAAGAGAGGGCAGAATTAATTAAGCTTAGAAACGAAGAAAACGCTGCGGAATACGATGGAGTGCATCTTGCTAATCGCGTATACGAATGGATGGAACAAATTATGAAGTCTCGTGGCATAAATCAAACAACATGGCCTGAGGTTCTGCAGGCCACCAGAATCTATAGCGATAAACAAGAAAGGGAATTAGCCACTCCAGAATTCAAAACCATCGAAACGGCTCGCGAAATCATGATCGAATGTAAGAGTGTAGTCTCATTTTCCGAGGAAGGTAAGTTTGAAAACGCTGCTGGCATCGCCATGAGAATTGCTTTGAAGGTTCAGTTTTTAATGCTTTCAATGTATGAGAGAGAGATCATGGATGGTGTGGCAAAAAAGCACAGCTTTAATGAACTAAGACGATTAGAAATTAACGCGTCCGTGAGAGAACGTTTCTCAAGCTGGGGAAAGAAGCCACCAAGCCAGAACCACATATACAAACACATAAAAGATAACTTTCACTTAGAAATGAGAACCATCAAACGATATTATAGAGAATTGGCCGTCCAAATAATAAAAGGAATTAAAGAAAAAACTCAAGAATAGTCCAGCCCATCTGCACCACTTTGTAAAAGACCAGTGCAGCTGCACCACCATTAGAACGGGCATTATCGACTCTAGTTTTTAATTAACGGAGTCTAACAATGACAAAAATTTTTACAGAACGGGGACAGCGGCTAACCCGAAAACAAGCAGCAAAATATCTAGGCGTAACAGATGGCACACTCTCAGTCTGGGCGTGTACAGGCCGCTACAATCTGCCCTACTTTAAGTGTGGCCGTAAAGTATTTTACTTTGAAGTAGACCTAAACGCATTCATCGAAAACAGAATGTGTGGGGGGCAACCTCAGAATGGATAATTCAAAGAAAAAGCCATGCGGGAACATGGCTCAATCAAATAACGTTCAGCTTACAGGCTTAAACCAATTAGATCATACCACGCCGATCAAACTTGACGAGGATCAAATAGCACTAATAATCAGAGCGCTTTCGCCTAAAGCCAATCAAGAGCGGCGATACATCGAGTATTT
>JAFMHC010000290.1 GCA_017854775.1 Gammaproteobacteria bacterium
GCCATCTTTGCCATGGCTATTACCTCTCGTGACCAGCGTTAATCGTTTTTGGTGTCTGAAAGTAACTCAACTCGCAATTCGACTCATTTACCTCTCGCCACTCGTCAACGTGGCATACAAACGAAGCCACTGCTGCAGTCGGGAATTTATCTAACTCGTTCTCACTTAATCGGTTAGCGACCTGATGAATTGCCGAGTTATGGGCCACCACGGCGACACGATTTGCGTCATCTGGCAGGCTGCGGATTATTTCCATCAATTGGTCTTCATCAAAGGTGTAGAACGATAGTTCCGGCACTAAGGTGACATCGGTCAATTCGCTTATAACGTGAGCAAAGTCGAGAGCTCTGGTAGCCGTGCTAGAAAAGATCACGTCTAAGCCTTCATCGGCATCCGCTATAAAGCGAGCCATAGTGACAGAATCGCGCTCACCGCGTGCATTAAGCGGTCGCTCATGATCGTCTAAGTCATCATCGGCCCAGCTTGATTTCGCGTGGCGTAGTAGTAATAATTTTTTCATAACACCTAGTTTTCATAACACCTAGTTTTCATAACACCTAGTTTTGGCAAGCCCAAATTCTCACAACTACAGCTAGTTGAGCTCTGACGCTCTTGAGGTATTTATACGCTCTTCGCCAATCTGAATATCCTTCCATTTAGGTTCAAGTAACTTCAAGCTACCGGCTTTCAAACTAGCTCGCAGCTGTTCGAACGTCATTGTAACTCGTGCATAAGAAAATTGCGGAATAAAGTTACCGTCGCTCTCTCTAATGTAAAGCCGACTGGAGACATTCTCACCGTTAGCGCTTTGAAATAAAATATATTCATCTTTTTTATCGCCGTTCAGGTCAACCGCGAGTAGCAAACAGCTTTCAGTTTTGCATCGCTCAATTTGATTCGAACGTTGTTCGAAAACCGACCAAAAATCAGAGTCAACTGTCGCTGTAGGCGGATAGACTTCAAGAGATTCAGCGAGCTCAGCTATGCGCTCCGAGCTAATGTTATCGGGCGAATAATAACGGCGGCGACCTTTTTGTTCGATTGAGTCCTCAATCTTCTTAAGTAACTTGTCACTTTCCTTTACCTCAGCTCTCTGCTTAAGTTTTTCTAAAGTTGCCAAGCCGTATTTACCGCTGCGAGCAAGATAATGAAAATCGAAGTCTTCAATCATGACTTTCCCCGTCTCTAATCTTTTTAGTTGGCTATCTACTGAAATATGAGACATGTCCAACACAGGCGTAAAAATGAGCACAATAATTAGCCCAAAGAGTAAGGCCATAGAGGTATTGGCTTTGCCAAAATACTCACTCCAGGTTTTACGCTTAAACAGAATAATCAGGCTGTAGGCGATAATGTATCCAAACATCAGAGCGACTATGATAATCGCTAGTATGCGCTCGACGGTTAGCCCATATTGAGCGACTCGCAACCAAACTCCGTAGGCCGCGAGCGCCATCAGTGCATTTAATATAATGATGCCAGATTTGACTATGAGGTTGATAAGCTCGCTATACGGCGCCCGCTTGCCATCTTGGTAAACCGCATTGAAAAAGAACAGCGTTAGACCAACAAAGCTGAGAATAGTGTCGCTACCATAGCCCTTTTCCCAAATTAGGTTTACCCCCGTAAATGGCAGCACCACTACAAACATCAGCGCAATCATCAAAAGCAATGGCAATAAAAGCGAGATCAAACCGCGAAGTATTCGCTGCACCGCACCAACCGCATTTATCTTGGTACGAAAAATAACCACGGCATAAGCAAAAGCAAGGCTCAGTGTGGGATAGAGAAACCATTTTTGCTTAAAGAGTTCTTTAAAAAACGAAATGTCGACAATATTGAATAACGCCCCCCACAACAACAGAATCAACCAAAAGATAAAGGTAAACAACCACGCCAACACAAACGACAAGAAATTATGCCATGAGAAACCGAATTGCGATTCGTAGCTTGGCGGCCAGCGGCGATCCCGCATCCATGCTTTGAAAAAGAACAAAGCGATGAAGGCAAGTAAAAAGCATAACGGGAGGAAGTAAGCATTGGCTAGAAAAAAATTCTCTGAGACACTTGTCGAAGCGCTGTACCACGCAATCCAGAGAAAGATTAAAGCCATTGCTGTCAACCATGACCAATACCGTTTTTGCGGATAATTGTCACGATAGCTTAGTGTAATTAAGGTTGGCACACAGATAAAAAGCATGCCGAGCATAATGGTCGCAACCCAGTCGCCGTGCGGCCAAAGCTCATTGTCGAGAGCCTGATGCAGCGAGAACAACCCAAATCCCTGAATCAGGGCGATTAGACCAATAATAATACTGGCGCGTTTACTCAGGCTTTTTTCCCTAATCGAAACTTCCATAACAACCCCTTACTTAGTTAAACCCAGATGGTGTACCCCATCAGGCTAAACGTTGTGCTTACCAATTATTGTAATTTTACGCTTTTTTAATATCTCTTGAATCGGTAATACATAGCTTTTAAGGTTGTTACCCCCAATTAGAATGCCGATTATTTTTTCGCTACCGGCTTGATCAGTCACGACTAATGAGCCCGAATCGCCTCCAGCCGAAAAGGGATTAATACTCAAGGATTCAACCTCAAACACTTTGGCAAAATAAACCGTGCCTTTGAATGTTTGCGAGCTGATCGGGCCGTAGTAACTGATCACGTTGTAATCGATAGATTCTGGCTCGGTGACTACTTTAGTAATTTCGCCATGCGTCAACCCCGTCGAGCGACCCCATTTTTTAACTCTAAGGTCTTCTTTGGCCTTGGCGAATGTAACCGGGGTGTCGTAACAGCCGACACCCTCCCCTTGCATAGAGCAAACCGCATCGCGATCAGAAATATCAAAGAAAGCAATGTCGCAATTATCTGAAATATCGAACACCTGAGGCAAGCCCTGACTCATTGGCCCCGTGGAGTCGTGCAGACCCACGACACTGATTTCAAAGTTGTCTGGGCTGACATCTTGAATACCAGGAGAAACGATTGGCGTGCCAACGCTGGCTGTATTACAGCCGCCGGTGACATGGTTGCAGGAGATACCGAGCAGCTCTCCACGTTCATTCTTTGCTAACGCAGTTAAGGTGCCAGCGTTCCTCTGATTACCTAAGCCTATTGACGAACCACAACTGATTTTCTGATTATAAAAATAAACTGGCTTAAAGGTACTCTGAACACTTTGATCAATCTTAAATGGCTTCTCTACGCAGACATCGAGAACAATGTTATTAGCCGCGTATACCTTGCTGAACTCAGCGATCAGTCTTTCTCGCTTGGCACGCGCAATTGGCAGACGAGTAGCGAGTGACACCTTACTGATTGCACCTTTACGCGAACATCCAAGCTTAATTATTTTACGAACTCGAAAGTAAGCTGCGAATGAATCATCAAACGGAATCAGCCTTGCGTCACCACCTAAACCCATCGCCTCGCGCATGGCATCGTCAGCTAATACAGTATGCTGCACCGCCCAGGCATAGAGGGAATTTCTTAATTGTTCGGCTGTTATGTTATTCGATCCTGTCATCGCTTACTCGTCGGATCTTCTGAGACGACAAAAAAGCTACGCTCAGGGTCGTCGACTTGATCAGAAGTTTGTAATTCATAGACGCCGGGAGATAAATCCATTGCGACACTGAATTTGAAATTTTGCAACTCTAGCCCATCCTCTAGCCCATTAAAGCTTACGTTAATCGCATCACCTACCTCGTTTAAGGGCTCGCCGCTTTCCGACTCGGGGTCAATTTTAACTAACTGGAAACGGCAACGAGGGTTGATTTGAGGCTTAAGAAATGACACTACAATTTCCATATTATCGAGCGGACGGTAATCTTCTCGATCAGTACTAATGCCCATTACGTTAGAGGCAAGCAACTCTGATCGACCGCTGAGCGAATGCGGAGTTACATCGGAGGGAGCGCCAAGCATTTTGAACAACTCAACACGCAGGTTTCGATCAGCAAAAATAGTCGAGTGTTTCTTTTGCGAAAACGAGTGTGGTATCGAACCGTTAAGCGAGCTCGAAATTGGCACAGTACCGTCGCCGCTATCATTTGACTCTCGCTCAAGCAATTCAGACCCGGTCCACTCTAGCCTGGTCAGTGTTGTGTGTGCTGAGCTGACAAAAGAAAAGTAGGCGACCTTTTCCGGTCGCTTAGCAAGATCTAGTTTCGACCAAAACCTAAGCGCAGCGTCAATATTGGCTTGTTGCAATTGATATCGAGCAACAATCTCGCTATCAAACGGGTTGACAACATAGGGTAAGCGACTGCTGCTCGCCGCTTTTAAGGTCATCGCACTGCCATTCGGTGCAACCAGTTGATAGGCCGAAGGATAGCGCTGGTCGGAGACCAACAACTTCACGTTCTCTGCCGATATACCCAAGTTTGATGCTAAGCCTGCAATTTGATTGAGGGCGATTGGCGCGCCATTATGTGGCGTGCCAAGCGTGATTAACTGAGTAATCGCCTTAAACCAAGGCCGCTGGTCAAACTCACCACTCTCCAACAGATAACGCAGTATTAAACCGCCCATCGAATGGCCAATTAGCACTATTTCGTCAAAGCTCTGCTGTTGATCAAGATGCTCTGATAAAGCGAGCGCCGATGCTTGATTAGATTTTCGCCAATCGTAGGCAAAAGGAATAAACCGTCGCTCGCTTCCGCTCTCACTTCCACTCTCACTTCCACTCTGGCTTCCACTAAGGCTATAGCCGCAGGCTTGAATATCTCTAAGAATACTTCGGTAGACGGAGTAAAAAGGAGTAACACTTTCTATCGGCTTAGTAGCAACCAGGTTTTCATCGAGTAAGGCCTCGGCCTTGACGCTTTTTGTAACCAGCGCACCCAGTGACGGTGGCCAAACTCGCTTGTTAGTTTCAGCGTGCCTAAGCTCTGAACCCATAATTCCTGGTAAAAAGACAACGCATTTCATATTGGGCCTGTCGGATGATGTTTTGCGTCAGAAGAAAGTGGTAATTTGAGGCTAGTTTTTGGTTTATTTGAGACGTAATGGTTGCTCCAT
>JAFMHC010000052.1:0-9273 GCA_017854775.1 Gammaproteobacteria bacterium
GCTTTGGTTGATCCTGTCGGGCCGGATATTGGCGAGTTTCATGTGGTGCGTGGTGGTAGTTGGGCGAAGGGGCATTTACCCCAATTACGTTTAGCTTACCGAGAGTTTGCTGCCAAAGGTAAGCATGATATCGGTTTTCGCGTGGCTCGTTACGCTGGTCTAAATAAAAAGAAGTAGTATGCTGATAATACGAAATTTAATCTGCCCACTTATTTTTTGCTGCTGCTTAAGTGTTGCGCACGGTCAAGACGTTGAGACGGATGATTCGCCGAGTGATCAAGCAAGCGCCGAGCAATCGCAAAAAGAATCTCAAGGTTCTGCTCAAGCAGTAGACCAAGATGGTGATGCTAAGACGCCATCGGCACAGCAAAAAAAACCAGAGGAACAAAAACAATCAGAGTCAAAGCAGCAAGAGACGAAGCCAGTGGCAACAAAGAAAAAGCCTCCAAAAGACGTATTCAAGCCTTCAGAAGAAATCTCTGAGGACTTACCTGTGCCGTTCCCGGTTGATATTTAGTTATCGCCGAGATCCCGAACTAGAATTCAAAACATCAAGATATCGTTAAAATATGAAGTTTCAAAAATCTGAATTTTTTTATCAAATTGTCGCCTTAGTATTATCTTTCGTATTGGTGCACACGATTTATGTTGGTTTGGTTCGGCCGAATGCCGAAGTAGTGCTTGAGCGAGAGCGACAGTCAATTGCCGCACAAGAGGCAACTGGCGAAATTGCTACGATAGAACGCTCGGCATGGGTTGTGCTGAAAGATTATGAGCAGGAGTCGTGCTTCATTTTGATGCTCTGGGTGATGGCAATCATGGGGCTTAAAGCTCAGGGCGTTATTGCCCAGCGGCGTTTATCGAGTCGGCCCTTGGTAAACGTTGAGGAGGGTCAGCGAGTATTGCCCGAAGATGCTCGTAAACTAGCCCGCCCGCTGGAAGCTTTGCCAGAGCCGGAGAGGGGCTTCTTATTACCCAAAGCATTGCGTGGAGCCTTGAACCGATACGGCTCAACCGCCTCGGTAGCCGATGCGTCGACAGTAGTACGCGATCTGTGTGATACCGAAGCTGATCGTATGGATTCTGAATTGGCAATGGTGCGTTACGTTACTTGGGCGATTCCATCGATTGGCTTCATTGGCACGGTGCGTGGTATTGGCGATGCGCTCGGCAATGCACACGAAGCTGTGGCGGGTAATATTTCGGCGGTTACAGCCAGTTTGGGAGTGGCCTTTAACTCGACGTTTATAGCGCTACTAATCAGTATTGTTATCATGTTCTTGATGCACCAAATTACCTTAATGCAAGAACGCATGGTGTCCGAGGCGCAAGATTATTGCGATGAAAATCTAATCCGTCATTTGCAGAGCTAAATAGAGTAATTATTATGGTTGATGCGCTTCATATAAATGATAACAATTTGATTCTTGACTCGGCTGGTCAACGCGCAGTCAGTCAGGGCTACGCGTGGCTTAACGGTGATCAGGTGTTGTTCGACCTAGGCGGAACTGATTCTCCGGTCAGCCATTGTCGTTTGGCTCCACAGCAAATTAACAATCGCTATTGGCAGCAATGCGAGCAAAGCGCGATACCCGCTAATGGAGCGGGAATGCGTCATGCAGCTGATTTAGTTTGGCAACACTTGAACCAGCTAAGAGAGCAGAAAAACCTAACTGAATTAGTGTTGGTGGTTCCATCACACTACCGAGAGTCAAATTTACAACTACTGCTAGGTATTGCTAAAGCAAGCCAGTTGCAGATCAAAGGTCTGGTTAATAAAGCCGTAGTCGCGTTACACAATAGGGTTCAGGCGGATGATGAGCATTGGCATTTCGATGTGCAATTGCATCAAACCGTATGCTCACGAATAAAGGTAGCAAATGGATTTGTGAGTCTTGGAGAGATTGAAGTTTTAAGTGACGTGGGTATTCATTTGATGCAAGAAGCCTTACTTAAAGGGCTGCAAAATAATTTCATTCAAAATGATCGCTTTGATCCATTGCACGATGCCGCTACTGAGCAACAATTGTTTGATCAATTGCCAAATGTCGCCATGCAGCTGGCGGATAGCGGTAAGGCCAGCGTTAGCCTGCAGCATCATAATCGCTTACACAACACTACGCTTGATAGCAAAGAATGGCAGGCTCTACTGACGCCCTTCTCTGACCGGCTGCTTAATCTTAGTGGCTCAGCCAAGCGTAGCTATGTAGATTTTAATGCCGCGTTTGGAACGGCTGGCTTAGACTCGTTGGCGCAAGCTGGATTTATCCAAATACACGAGACACACAGTGCGTCACTAAGTGACATGGCGCAAGCGCAAAACTCAGGCAGCATTGTCTATAGAACTGATTTACCGTTAGCTAAGCCCTTAGCACCATCTAAGCCCTTAGCACCATCTAAGCCGTTGGCACGGTCGAAATCCAGTACTAACGGGAAAGACATAACCGGTAATACGCGAGCCGATGGCTCAAAACAAAAAGACCATCAGGCAAACAGAGCGGCCTCTCAAACGGGTGATACAGCGTTGCAGCAAGCAACGCACCTACTCTGTGGCGGCAAAGCAATGCCGATTATTAATGCCCGCCTAACTACTGACAATGGTGTGCTCGTGCTGCAACAAAGTTCGTCGGGCAACATAGACGAATTACTAAGCTCAGGCCGCTTATTCATTTTGAATGACGAGGGTCGAACTCAATTAAAAATTAATGACCGTATTGGCTCGAACCTGGCTGATGGCGTGCTTACCGTGATACAGGTTCTCTAGCTTTGGAGTTTTGATAGACTAATATGGCCCGTAAAAAGATACGCAGCACGTCGACTTTTAGTTTGTCCTTTCTGGATATTATGTCCTGTGGTTTAGGCGCGGCGGTACTGATCTTTTTATTGCTTAAGCATGTGGTTGATTCACCAGTATTAAATCAAGACCCGCAAGATTTATCTGAGATAAGTTTGCTTGAGGAAGAGATATTAGTTGGCGAGAAAGACCTAGTTCGAATTCGTAATACTATTAGCGATATCAGCGACGAGACGGTAACCGCCCAGGGATTGGCGCGAAAAATCGAAGATGATATTGAAGAGCTTAAGAGTCTGCTCGAAGAAATTGAACCTGACTCGCCGACTGACATACCTGGGCTGAAGTCTAAGCTTGCGCGCTTGCAACGACAAAAAGAAGCACTCGAGACTACCGTGCCAGCGGGTAGTAAAGCCTATGAATTTACCGGCGATGGTGAACGTCAATATTTAACCGGTATTAAGTTGGGTGGCGAGAATGTATTGATTTTAGTTGACTCGTCTTCAAGCATGTTAGACGAAACTATCGTTAATATATTGCGTCGTCGAAACATGAGCGACAACCTGAAGCTTCAGTCGCCGAAATGGCAACGGACAACCGCGATAGCACAATGGGTGATAGCCAACTTGCCATTGTCGAGTGACTTTCAAGTGCTTAGCTTTAACGAAGATGTGTCGCCGGTGTTCGGTACAGAAATGAACCAATGGTATGAAGTTGGCGATCGCATTTCGGTGGCGTCGGCGGTCGAAGGCGTCGGTAAAATTATTCCCGAGAAGGGTACAAACTTTCATTCTGTATTTGAAGTGGCGATGAATATGACGCCGCTACCCGACAACATATTTTTAATCACCGACGGCTTACCAACGCAGGGTGATGGAGCGCCGACTTCTGGAAGTATTACTGGCGTACAGCGGCTTCGTACTTTTCGTTCAGCGGTTAAAACTTTGGTGCGCGGGATTCCGGTAAACACATTTCTATTGCCGCTTGAAGGTGACCCCTATGCGGCCGGTTCCTTCTGGCGTTTAGCGGTAATAAGTCGCGGCGCTTACGTAACACCGGCGAGGGACTGGCCATGAGTCGTCGTAGAGTTCGTCGTGGCAGTGAAGACGCAAGCCTCTCGTTTTTAGATATTATCTGTTGCGGCTTTGGCGCTATCGTTTTATTGCTGGTTATCGTAAAGCCCAGTCAACCTGTGGTGCTTGAAGAGTCGGTCATCCAAGACAAAGGGCAAGTGCGTTCTTTGCAAGAACGCTTGTTTGAAATACGTGGCAAGGTTAAATACTTAGAAACAGACTTGAACGCTAAGCAAGAGCAGCTTGGGGTTGATCAAAGAAGAGTGGCGATATTGCGTAGCGAATTTGATCTGCTCAATTCACGCAAGCCGAGTGCAGATGACGCTGGCTCAGAAGATACGACCTCGGCCGAGGATTTACAAATTGCCTTGCAAACCCTTAGCTTGGAAATGAAACGCTTATTGAAAGGGCGAAAAAGTAACAATGAATACATCGCCGGTGTACCAGTAGATTCAGAGTACATCATCTTTGTGATTGATAGCTCTGGTAGTATGACTGGAAATGCTTGGGGTAAGGTAGTCGCCGAAGTACGCAATACCTTGGCGATCTATCCAAAGATTAAAGGCATTCAAGTAATGAACAACGAGGGAATATATATGTTTCCTTCGTTCAGAGGCCGCTTCATGCCCGACTCACCAAGACGTCGACAGCAAATAGTTCAAAAGCTTGCAAGCTGGTCTGCGTTCAGTACGTCGAGCCCGGTCGGTGGAATTACTAACGCGATTCGACAGCATTATGATAAGAATAAGAAGATTAGTTTGTACGTGTTGGGCGATGATTATACTGGTCGTTCAGTCCGGCGCGTTCTCAATATAGTTCAAGAATTAAACAAACGTAACCGTAAAGGTGATACGTTGGTGCGTATACACAGTGTTGGTTTTCCTGTTCACTTACTCAATCGCGACCCGGGTATGAATAGTTCGTACATGCGTTTCGCTACTCTGATGCGTGAATTAGCTGAGCAAAATAATGGGACATTTATAGGGCTAAACGATGTTAGATAAAGTTTATTCAAGCAGCAGTACTCGCCATTCTCGATTACTGATATTGGTTTCACTGGCGCTACTTTCAATGGGTTTGATTAGCGGTTGCGCAAGTTCTATTGTGGTTAAGCCCGACATACCAAGTCCATTGGTCAAAAGATTACCGCTGAACACCAATCTTGTTTATTCCGACACATTTAAGAATTACCTATACGTTGAAAACGAGAAGAAACGCGGCAGCATGAAAAGCATCGACTTCACGGACGCGCAAGCCGCGATGTTTGAGCAAGTGTTCGGTTCATTAACTAATTTAGTTGACTCGGCAGACCCCTCTAAAAATTTGAGTATTGAACCTGAAATTTTAGATTTTCAATATTCGGCACCGTCAGAAACAAAACTCAAGCAATACGAAATATGGATCAAGTATAGATTAAAACTGCGTGATGGAAATAATGCCAGAATCGCCGACTGGACGATTAAAGGCTACGGTAAAACGCCTACCAGTATGCTCACTTCAGCGCCGTCGGCGTTTAACGCCGCGACCAATATTGCTTTGCGAGATGTGGGTGCGCAATTGTCTATTCGGTTCCCTCAGCAGACGGTTGTGAAGACGCTGTTAGCCGGCGGAGCGCCGCCAACTATTCCAGAACCGGAACCGGAACCTGAAGAGCAACTGCAAGTTGCCGCCAATACTGATGAATCTGGGGCTACCGCCGCGTTCCTTGATCAACTACCTGATATTGAAGACGCTGAGGCAGGCGATTCTATATCCGCCCCTGATGCCTTCCCAGAGGTAACTGATGATAGTTCCGAGGGCGAAGAAGATTTGATTGAAACCGACTATGAGGATAATGATGAGACCTAGTGTTAAATTAATATTTGTTAGTACGCTGGTGATTGTGTTATCGGCCTGCACCACGATCAATGTCGACCATGTCCGGATTAAGGAGACAGCAGCCTTAAAAGAGGGTGACGCGATGGTGGTATTAGGCCGTCACCAAACGGCTGAAATTCAAACCGAAGCATCACTGGTCTCGTGCATAGGCAGTCGCTTAGCTCGAGGCACGGGCGATGTGAGGATTATTCCTGAAGCTGAATTTGTCGACTCCTTCTATCCTTGGTTTGAAGCTCGCACCGCACCTCTACACCCAAAGAAATTACGCAAAGTACTTGATCAGCCAGCGGTTGCTGAGAAAATCGAGAACCTTAATATTCGCTATTTTGTCTGGGTCGAAGGCTCAACCGAGCGCACCAATTCAGCCGGCAGCATGACATGCTCTATCGGCCCTGGTGGAGGCGGTTGTTTTGGCTTCGGTTCGTGGGAAGATACCAGTAATTATGAAACTACCATCTGGGACCTGAAAACGTTCTCTGAGGTTGGCCGGGTAAGTACTGAGGCCGTGGGCACTTCTTATATGCCAGCCTTTGTTATCCCTATTCCGTTGCTAGCGCAAGTTGAAGGGGATGCTTGCCAGGGTATGGGCAATCAATTGGTTAGGTTCTTTACAAATGATTCGTCGGGCCTGAAAACCAGCCCTTGATTTTTTTGCCATTAATGAATTTGTTATGAGAATAAAAATACTATTTATGTTTGTTTTGGCCTTTTGCTTTTTTGCTGCGAGTGGATTTATTTATGCACAGCAACAGGATGTAGTAGATGAGCGTTTGGGGCACTTAACGCCGCGACAGTTAAATATCCATAAGCGCGCTCTACAGGGTATGAAAATTTATCGAGATGAAAAATTAGATGCTTATATCGATAAAGTTGGGCAAAGAGTTCTGGCGAGTAGTGATCATGCTGGCCAGCATTATGCGTTTGTTATTCGAGATAACCCTTTGCCTGGTGCCTTCGTTGCCGGGATTCCGGTGGTTTACATAGAGCGGGGCTTATTTTCGGCGCTTAATTCAGAAGCCGAACTGGCCACCATAATAGGCCACGAAATTGGCCATAACGTTGGTAAGCACCCTGCAAAAAGGCGTCGACAAAACACTGGCACGGCGGTGTTGTCGACCTTAGCTAGCTTGATGTCTGGCAACTCAGCTGTCGGTAGTGCTATTAGAAAGCAAGCTCAAGTGACGAATACGATTCGTGGGCGCGAAGACGAGTTGGAGTCTGATCGTTATGGTATTGAGTACTCATATAAGGCCGGCTATGACCCATCTGAGTTGATCTCTGGTTTGTCGCAAGTCTTTGATTTTTACAAGCTCGCCGCCGGTATCAATATGGGTGCTGTTAGTCATCATGGCTTACGCGCCACTCACCCGAGACAAGACATTCGCTTGCGGGCGGCAATAGAGGGTTCGAATCAGTTAGTTCCTGGCGAAGGGTTCATCGGGCGAAGTGAATTTCGCCAAGCGGTCGACAATGTATTGTTTGGCCCCAATTATGCTGGCCGCATACCTCTCGGATGGGAGCAGTACTTAAATCAAACTTTAGGTATAGTATTTTTGTACCCCGAGTCTTGGGCTCTGACGGTTAGCGGTGCAAAGATAATGCTTAAAAATGCTGAGGAAACGGCGCAATTAAAAATAACAATCGAGAAGACTATAGATAAAAAACAAGGAAGCATGGATGCACTAAAAGCTAAATATAGTGATCTGGTTGG
The DNA here is from genome assembly GCA_017854775.1 of Gammaproteobacteria bacterium. Taxonomy (GTDB): domain Bacteria; phylum Pseudomonadota; class Gammaproteobacteria; order Arenicellales; family Arenicellaceae; genus Arenicella. The sequence continues at coordinate 7,454 of JAFMHC010000052.1, forward strand.
TGCGGTCAAAATACATCCACAATCGCAGCGAGACCTAGGCTCGTTGGGAGCTCTGCCAAGCCAAAGAGTCGCGTTAGCGAAAGTTGCTAGAAACACCTTTCATTTTCAAGGAATCGCAAAGAATAAGGTGGTAACGCCTGAGCAAGATAAAATTTTTATAGAAATAATTCGAAGTTTTAGGCGTATGGACCAGAAAGACATCGCTAGTAAAAGTGAAATCAGAGTTTTCTACCAGCGGCTTAAGCCTGGCGAAACATTCGCCAGCCTGGCCTCTCAGTCCGAAGGTTTTGGAGAGCAAGACGTAGAGTCTGTGGTACGAGTGATCAACGGCTATTACCCTAAAGGTGAAGCTGAGCCTGGTACTTGGATAAAAATGTTGAGAAAAGAAGAAATCAAGGACTAGTCTCACTATTACGCCCTTCGAGGCTATGCTTGGTTTGATGCAATGCACTCATGAGCATCTAGTCAAAGGCCGTGTAGTTAAGAATAGTTAGCAAATTGGTGATAATCAACTTTACTTTCAATAAGTCTACGAACTCACCAACGCCAATGTTAGAATATGCTGTTTAGGCAACACCATAACGGGAACATCATGGCGGGACATAGTAAGTGGGCGAATATCAAGCATCGCAAAGCGGCGCAAGATGCCAAACGCGGTAAGCTTTTTACCAAGCATATTCGAGAGATCACAGTAGCGGCACGTGAAGGCGGCGGTGATGTAGATGCCAATGCGGCGTTACGCATCGCGGTTGATAAGGCGCTTGGTGTGAATATGACGCGCGACACCGTAGAGCGTGCGATTAAACGCGGCACCGGTGATCTCGACGGCGTAAGCTACGAAGACATGGACTACGAAGGTTACGCGCCTTGTGGAATCGCCATCTTGGTCGAGTGCAGCTCAGATAATAAGAATCGAACGGTTGCTGAAGTGCGTCATGCGTTCAGTAAGTACAATGGTAACTTGGGCACCTCAGGGTCAGTGGCGTACATGTTCGACTCGCTCGGCGTGATTGTTATGGCCGAGGGCGCAGACGAAGAAGCGGTGATGGACGTTGTTTTGGATGCTGGCGCTGAAGACATCGTTACCCACGAAGACGGCACGGTTGAAATTAATTGCCCGTCTAATTGTTACCTGCCGGTGATGGCCGCTTTAGAAGCAGCGGACATGGCGGTTGAATCGTCAGAAGTAACCAAGCGGGCCGAAAACGAAATCGAATTAAGTCACGACGACGGTGTCAAAGTATTGCGCCTGGTGGATGCCTTAGAAGATCTTGATGACGTGGTTGATGTTTACACCAATGCCGATTTTCCTGAATCTGTCTACGAAGACTCTTGAGACATTCTACGACAGCCTTGAGACATTTTATTAAAAGAGCTGCTCGTTGAGACAGTCAAGAGCCAGTACCGCGCCATTGATCACAATTATGGGCATTGACCCTGGGTCTCGTATCACCGGTGTTGGTGTTATTCAGGCGCAAGGCTCGACCCTTAAACATGTTTATTCCGAGTCGTTAAAGTTGCCTAAAGGCGATTTACCAATTCGACTGCAGGCGATTTATAGCCGCCTGCAAACGATTATCGCGCAAACTCGGCCCGACGTAGTCTCGATAGAGAAAGTGTTCTTGGCTAAGAATCCTCAATCCGCCTTGATTTTGGGCCATGCCAGAGGTGCTGCTATGTTGGCGGCGGTGAATAATGAATTACCGGTGGTTGAATACAGCGCAACCGAGATAAAGAAGACGGTGGTCGGTCGAGGTCGTGCCGACAAAGCACAGGTTCAACACATGATGAGAGTGCTGCTTGGGTTGCGAGTTGCGCCT
>JAFMHC010000052.1:9283-22385 GCA_017854775.1 Gammaproteobacteria bacterium
GAAGAAGATGCGGCAGACGCATTGGCTGCGGCTGTATGTCACGCCCATCACCAACAAATAAACACAACTCTGCGTGAGGCCTAAAAGTCTATGATTGCTTGGTTAAAAGGCGAGCTACTTGAAAAACAAGCGCCGTCGCTGCTGCTAAATGTGAATGGTATTGGCTACGAGCTTGAGGCTCCCATGACTACCTTCTACGATCTGCCAGCCGAAGGTGAGATCGCTACTTTATATGTGCATATGGTAGTGCGCGAAGACGCGCAGCTGCTGTTTGGTTTTTCAAGCCGGCAGCAACGAGAATTGTTTCGTAGCTTGATCAAGGTAAACGGTGTTGGCCCCAAGGTTGCGCTGGCGGTGTTATCGACCTTATCAGCTCAAGAGTTGTTGCAATGCATGGCTGACGAAGATTTTAATTCGCTGTGCAAAGTACCGGGCATTGGCAAGAAGACTGCGCAACGCTTAGTAGTTGAAATGAAAGATCGCTTAGAGAAAGAGTTCGGTGATGTCGCACTTGAGCAACGTAGCGTTGGTGGTGGCATAAACAACGCACGTAATGACGCAATTGAAGCACTGGTTTCGCTTGGCTATCGCCCCGCCGATGCAAGTCGAGTAGTTAAGGGTTTAGATAAAGATTTATCCAGTGAAGATCTGATTCGCCAAGCTTTGCGAACCTTGTCTGGAAACGTTTTGTAACGATGTTATCTGGATGGCACTTTATTTTTTCAAGATCACATAAATCCAGCGACAGCATAAAATATTGTCAACTAGGCAGTTTTGATAATGCCAACATAAGTGAATGAAAAAGCGACTATTGAATAGTAATTATGAATAACGAAAGCCCAATAGACCCCGACATTCAGATGGGCGACGAAGACGTTGTCGACAGAGCGTTACGACCCGAGTATCTGCAAGACTTTGTTGGTCAACCAAAGCTCAAAGAGCAATTATCGATTTTCATCCAAGCAGCTCGGTCGCGTAATGAGTCGCTGGACCACGTGTTATTGTTCGGGCCTCCAGGTTTGGGTAAAACCACTTTGTCGAATATCATCGCGCGCGAGCTAAACACCAAGATTCGCCAAACCTCTGGCCCGGTATTAGAAAGAGCAGGCGATTTAGCCGCCGTGCTAACCAATCTCGAGCCGCATGATGTTTTGTTTATCGACGAGATTCACCGCTTAAGCCCAGTGGTAGAAGAAATTCTTTACCCCGCAATGGAAGACTTTGAGCTCGATATTATTATCGGTGAAGGGCCTGCCGCTAGAACTGTGAAACTATCATTGCCGCCGTTTACCCTTATTGGCGCGACCACTAGAGCGGGTCTACTGACTTCACCGCTGCGAGATCGTTTTGGTATTGTGCAGCGTCTGGAATATTACAACACCACTGACTTAGCTAAAATCGTGCAGCGCTCGTCTGATATTTTGGGCGTGCCGACTGAAGACGCGGGTGTTGAAACGGTCGCCAATCGGGCTCGCGGAACACCACGTATCGCTAATCGTCTGCTGCGCCGAGTACGTGATTATGCCGAGGTTAAAGGCACCGGCAAGATGACCGAAGAGATGGCTATGAAAGCACTCGATATGATGGAGGTTGATCCACATGGCCTTGACTGGATGGATCGGCAATTGCTTACCGCGATCATGGAAAAATTTGATGGCGGCCCGGTCGGCATCGACAGTTTATCCGCTGCCATTGGCGAAGAGCGAGGCACCATCGAAGATGTGATCGAGCCTTACCTTATTCAACAAGGCTTTATGATGCGAACCTCCCGTGGCCGCGTTGTTACTAAACGATGCTGGGCTTACTTCGGTTTGAAAGCGCCGGCTGAGCCAAGTCAGGCTGGCTCACAGGCCAATCGGCAAACTAACCCGCAAGCCAATCCACAAACGAAGCTATTTGATGACGAGACGTAGTTAGCATGTTTGAAAAGGCGATTAGAATTTATTACGAAGATACTGACGCCGGAGGTGTTGTCTATCACTCTAACTATCTGAACTTTATGGAGCGTTGCCGCTGCGATTGGCTGGAGTCGCTCGGACACAACATTGCCAATATTCAACAAAACGACAACATTATCTTCGTTGTGCGCGAAGTAAATATCAAGTACGACCTGCCTGCACGCCTATTTGATCGATTGACGGTTTCGGTAAAACCATTGCAAGTGGGTAAGGTTATGTTATTACTTGAGCAGAAAATTTATAATCAAGATCAACTAATATGCCAAGCCACGATAAAACTAGCGACTTTGCACCACAGTTCGTTTAAATTAAGCGCCATGCCTGTTTCGCTGCGTGCCGCGTTGTCTGAAGAAGTTTAAGCCAACCGTGATTTGTACTTATTGGTTTGCGCTTAACGTTGGCCAGGCTAATGTTGACAACGGTTGAATAAAACCGCGATCTGTTGCGCGATGGGCAAATTGAGAAGTCTAAAATAACGTCGAATTGTTCGGCCAAATCGGTAACTAATAAGAATGGCAATCGTAACTCTAAATATAATGACTCAAGCAGCCGTTCAAATCGCGGCGCAGACTCTGCAATCAGAGCCCTTGAATGCCGCCGTTGGCGGAGCGGCCAATGCCGGGCAAGCGGTTGCCGCTAATGTTGGCGAAAACATGTCGATTATATCGCTAATACTAGAAGCCAGCTTGACCGTTCAGTTGGTCATGCTGATGTTGTTTTTAGCGTCACTGTTTTCTTGGTCAATCATCTTCTCGAAAACTAAAAGCTTACACACTGAGCGTAAACTCACCGCCGAGTTTGAGCGTGAGTTTTGGTCAGGCGGCAGCATGCAAAACTTGTTCAATAAGTGGGGCGCCGAAACTAAAAAATCGTCTGGCATGAGTGAGATATTTGTTGCTGGCTACCGTGAATACCAACGCTTAAATGAGCGTGGTTATGCTAATAACAATGACCTTCTCGATGCCGTTCAACGGGCTATGCGTGTTGAGCTGGGCCGTGAAATTGATCATCTCGAGTCGCAAATCCCGTTTCTTGCGACCGTTGGTTCAACCTCGCCGTACGTTGGCTTGTTTGGCACTGTTTGGGGCATAATGAATTCGTTTATATCGCTCGGCTCATCTACTCAGCAGGCCACCATCGCCAGTGTAGCGCCAGGTATCGCTGAGGCGCTAATTGCCACGGCGATGGGGCTGTTCGCTGCGATCCCAGCGGTAATCGCCTACAATCGCTTCACCTATCACGTCGAGAGGCTAGTTGGTCAGTATGAGGTGTTCATGGAAGAGTTCGTCAGTATTGTCAATCGCCAATTGACCATCGAGGAGCGCTAACACTGAAGAGTGTTAGCTGCTGAGCTATGAGTAAATCGATGAGTAAATATAGAGACCGCAAACGCAAACCAATCGCCGAGATTAATGTGGTGCCGTACATTGACGTTATGTTGGTGTTGTTGATTATCTTCATGGTTACAGCGCCATTGCTTACCGAAGGTGTTAAGATCGATCTTCCGCAAACTACCGCGAACCCTGTTGAATCCAATCCTGAAGCTCCTGAGCCCTTTATTTTAACGGTTGATAAAGATGGTCAAATGTATATTGATGAGTTAGCTAAGAGTGATCAAGAGGTTTTGACTTACGCGACGGCCTTATACCGGCTGAAGCCTGCCACTGACTTCCTGGTTAGGGGCGATAAAATGGCACTTTACGATGACGTGCTTAATGCCATGGTATTGTTGAAAAAAGCCGGTGTTGAGACCGTAAGCTTGGTGACTGAACCGCTTCCAACGACTTCAAAAAAGTAGACAATATTAATGAGTGACAGAAGAAAAGCTGGCAGCAAAAATCGGGTGATGGCTTACATCGCTGCGGCAGTCGTGCATCTACTGGTGATAGCGGCGTTGTTGTACAATTTTAGTAATAACGAGCCACGTGAAACGATTGATGCCTTTGAGGCCGAAAAAATCGATACGGTTAAGGCCAGTGTTATTGACGAGTCGCAGATTAAAGATCAAGAAGAGAAGCTTAAAAAAGCCGATCTCGAACGTGAGCGCAAAAAGCGTGAAGAAAAACAGCGTCAGCAAGACGAACTAAAAAAAATACAACAGCAAGCAGATCAAGAGCAGCAGAAAGTCATTGATTTGCAAAACAAACAGAAGCTTGAACAAGAGAAACTAGAAAGCCAGCGTAAAGCAATCGCCTTGAAAAAGAAGAAAGACGAAGAGCAGCGCAAGAAAGATGAGCAAATCGCTAAGCAGAAGGCCGAGGCCGAGAAAAAACGAATTGCTGCGCTGAAAAAGCAAGTAGCTCGAGAAGAAGAGGATTTGCGAGAAAGGCAGCGAATAAATAAGCTGCTCGCCGAAGAAGAGGCAGAACGTCTACAACGTGAAGCTGATCGTCGAGCCAAAGAGCGCACCACAACAGTAATGAGTCAGTATTCCTCTAAAATTGAACAGGCGATTAAAGACAAGTGGCGGGTGGCCCCTGGTACCGAATCGTGGAGAGTTGCGAAAATAAACATTAAACTCTCTCCAGAAGGGGAAGTACTTAAGGTTGTTGTCATAAACTCCAGCGGAAGTCAGGACTATGATCGCAGTGTAGAGACTGCGGTATTACAAGCCAGCCCGCTACCCTTCCCAACGGCCGAAGAAGACCCGTCAGCACATCAAATTTTGCAAGACATTAATATCAACCTGAAACAATAAGAGCTTTTTAGACTTATGAATAATTTTCAATCTTTTCGTCGTCTATTAGTTTCGGCCACATTGCTGCTGGCTTGTCTCGTTAGCTTGCCGTCATACGCACAAGTTGAGTTAAATATCTCCGGCGCTGAAGTTCGTGGTATTCCAATTGCGATAGTTCCGTTCAAGGTGCTCGATGGCAGCGTGTTAGAGCACCAAATCAACGAGGTTGTTGCCTTTGATTTAGCCGCGTCCGGTAAGTTTGAGCCGATCGCGGCAAAGAATTATCTTAGCAATCCGTCTCGCGATGAAGAAGTACAGTGGAAAGACTGGCGTTTTATTGATGCTGAAGTATTGGTGATCGGCGAAGTTTGGACGCTAGGCCCTGATAAATACGAAGTGCAGTTTCAGATGTACGATATTGCCCGTGAGCAGCGCATCGGTAACGGTAAGCGAATCAGCGGCCTTTCAATGCGAGATTTGAGAATGGCGGCGCATGTTATCAGCGATAATGTTTATCAAGCTTTTACCGGTGGTGCTGCCGCGTTTCAGTCGCGTATGGCCTACGTGTCGCGCACTGAAGTTGAGTATCAACGCTTTCGTTATCGCTTGATGGTTGCCGACTGGGATGGCTTTGGAGCCCGTGAAGTTTACGCCTCATGGAACCCTTTGCTGTCTCCAGACTGGTCGCCCGATGGTCAAAAATTAGCCTTTGTTGGCTTTAATGACAAAGGGTCGATTGTAAAGGTAGTTGATTTAACCACGTTTGTAGATCAGACAATTGCCGGCTTTAGAGGTGTTAATTCAGCACCAGCATGGTCACCGGATGGTTCGAAAATTGCTTACTCGAACTCACAGCACGGTAGCCCAGACATCTTTATTTATGATGTTTTGACCCGGCAGCACACTCGTATAAGCTCGCATTATGGGATCGACACAGAGCCTTCATGGTCACCTAGAGGCGAAAGTTTTTTGTTTACCTCGAGTCGCACTGGTAAGCCGCAGATTTACAGCTATAGTGTCAACGACGAATCGGTCTCGAGAATGACATTTGAAGGAGACGAAAGCGCTAATGCGTCTTATAATCCTGATGGCAGTAAGATTTTGATGGTGCATGAAGGTGGTCAGATCGCGGTTATGGACGGCGAAACAAGCCGTCTGACAATGCTAACCAATGCCAAATTTGATGAAAGTCCGAGTTTTTCTCCCAATGGAGACATGGTATTATATAAAACTGAACAACAGTATGAGCCTGCATTGGTGGTGGCGTCAGCTGATGGTCGAGTAAGAACTCGACTAAGTCTTGTGAGTGGTGACGTGCGTGAGCCGGCGTGGTCACCGCTTAGAAAATAAAATAACGGCAACCAAAATAACAAGTAATCATTCTTGGAGTGAAATATGAATCGTAAACTGGGTCTAATCATGACCGTATTAATGGGCTTGGTGCTAACCGCATGTGCGTCTAAACCAAAGCCAGTAGTTGACACAGAATCAACCAAACCGGTTATTACTGAAACTGCCACTATAGATAGAAATGCCTTTGGCTCTGGCTATACAGTTAGTGATTTAGCTAGCAAATTTGGTATTAATGGCGACCCGTTGAACTACAAAGTATTGTATTTTGAATACAATAGTTCGGCTATTGATGAGCGTTCACGCATCATTGCTACGCGTCATGCTCAGCACCTTGGCGAAAAAGGCGGTCTTCGTGTAAACCTTGAAGGCCATGCCGATGAGCGCGGAACTCGTGACTTCAACCTTGCACTAGGCGAGCGTCGTGCGCAAACCGTTGCTCAGTTGATGAATGCCGCTGGTGCCTCTAGCACTATCGAAACTATTTCATACGGTGAAGAGCGTCCAGTTGATGCTGCTCATACTGAAGCTGCATGGAAGGCGAATCGCCGAGTAGAAATTAAGTATTAATAAGTTCTATCCTCACCTAGCGTGAGGTAATCGTTGCGAGAGCTCATGCGGCTATTATGTCACTACTGCATTAGCTCTCGACGCGAACATAGGTTAATTATGCGACAAATAAAAACGTATGTAATGACTATCGGGGTTGCACTTAGTGTTACCCCGATTTTTAATTATGCCTTAGCACAACAGGGCAATAGTGCGACTCAATTGATGCTTCAAGTGCAGGCGATGAGGCAAGAAGTTGGTGAGTTGCGAGATTTAATTGACCGACAGCAGTTTCAGTTAAAGCGATTACAAAGGCAGGTAGATGCTCAGGCCAAGCAGCTTGAGTTAATTCAGAGTGCTGGTTTACCCGTGCCACAGAACAATATTCCTAGTGACGGCGACTTGTCGAATTACAATGGATTTCCAGAAGCTGGATCACAGACAGAGCCTCAGCCGAATGCCGATGGTTCCCCGGCTAACTATTCAAACCAAGGTGTTGGCGCAGGCTACCAAGCTAACCAACAGAACGCTAGCGATGCCGCAAGAGCCAATTCCGCTAACGATTCTTATAGGCCAACAACTGGCGGCCAAGTGGTTGCACAAGGGTCGGCACCGACTGTAAATCAGAATGATTTTAATCAAGATGGCTACAGCGGCTCAGTAGCAAGCCCATCGACCGGGCAAACCGCCACGACTCGGCAGCAGACCGGTTCTGGTGTGTCGCTAGGGTCGGCTTACCCACCGGTTGTTGATCGAAGTTTTAGTACCTCGACGCCTGATGTGCCAGTAACCGGGGCCGGAACCCGGCAAATGCCTTCACCAATTCAACAAACCGGCAATGGTCAAGCTTCAGTCGCTAACCAAGCTGCAGGTGAGCAAGGCTCAGCAAGGCCTCAAGGGCAAACAGCTCCTCAAAGCCAAACTACGTCCCAAGGCTCCGCAACTATAGACGGTCTCCCAGCGGCACGAGATGCGGCTAACGCCAATGCTCAAAATCAGCAGGCTGTGCGGCCTAATAATAGCGGCGCTATTGTCTCTGTACCTATCCAAGGAGGCTCGATTCCACCATCAGCTGCGACTATTGCACGCCAAAGCGGGCAAGAACGCCAAGCGCGAGCTTCGATTGATGCCGGCCAAACCCCAAGTCAAGTAGCTCCTAAGCCCGATACTCAGGCACCAGTGCCGACTCAAGCCGCCCCAACTCAAGCCCAGGCTCCAGCAGTGGCGCCTGAAGAAGACTACTATGCCCAGGGCTTTGAACTATTGAAGCAGTCTAAGTATGAAGAGGCCGCGTCAATTTTTGAACAGCAGTTAAAGACTTACCCGCAAGGTGATTTAGCCGACGATGCGCATTATTGGATTGCCGAAGCAATGCACGTGAGTCGCAAATTAGACGTGGCCAAGGTTCATCTAAAAGCGATCATCAATGATTACCCTCAGAGCCGCCGAGTGCCCGATGCGATGTTAAAGACCGCCTATATCGAACAAAGCCAAGGTAATCAAATCGAAGCGCGAATCTTGTTTCAAGAGATCGTCAATATGCATCCACAATCGGATGCCGCCATCGCAGCAAAGAACCAGCTAGCTGCGGCAAATTAGTCAGCGTATGAGGCAGGCTGCTTTTCGTGGCCTTTAGAATCTGTGTCGTTAAAAATCACTGAAATATTTTTCTCCCTGCAAGGAGAGTCGAACACCATCGGTTACCCTACGGTGTTCATTCGCTTGACCGGCTGCCCGATGCGCTGCAGTTATTGCGACACAGCCTATGCCTTTCATGGCGGCACCAAGCACAGCCTAGAGCATATCCTTGCCGAGGTCGGTCAATACCGAACTAAACATGTAACCGTAACTGGTGGTGAGCCATTGGCTCAACCAGGTTGCCATGCCTTGATGACAGCGCTGTGTGATGCCGGTTATTCGGTATCGCTAGAGACCGGTGGCGCAATGGATATTTCAGCCGTTGATAAACGCGTTTATGTGGTGCTTGATATCAAAACGCCAGCATCCAACGAAGAACATAATAATACCTACTCCAACTTAGAGCACATTAAACCCAGCGACTGCTTTAAATTTGTGATCTGCAATGAAAGCGATTACCAATGGTCTAAACAGTTCGTTGCTGAGCGTGATTTACAAGACGTTTGCGATGTCTTTTTCTCGCCCTCGGCTGATGAGTTGTCGGCCACTGATTTAGCCGATTGGATTATTCGCGATCAGTTGCCAGTAAGAATGCAGATCCAATTGCATAAAATTTTATGGGCCAATGAAGCCGGTAAATAAGTAACCCGTTTTTATAGTTGATACCGTTATGAAAAAAAGAGCCGTAATTTTAGTCTCGGGTGGCCTAGACTCCGCCACCGTATTGGCCATGGCAATAGCTCAAGGCTACCAATGTTATACCCTCAGTTTGGATTACGGTCAGCGGCATAGAATTGAGCTTGATCGAGCGAAAAAAGTTTCCGCTAGCCTCGGCGCCAAAGAACACCGAGTTGTACGAATCGATATCGGAGGCTTTGGTGGTTCGGCTTTGACCGATCGCGACATTAATGTACCAACCGAAGAAACCAATGACATCCCGATCACCTACGTGCCCGCCCGCAACACGGTATTTTTATCGGTCGCGCTTGGCTGGGCTGAGGTATTGCAGGCTAAAGCCATATTCATCGGAGCTAATGCGGTAGATTACTCCGGTTACCCAGACTGCCGACCTGAATACATCCAAGCATTTCAAACGCTTGCCAATCTGGCTACCAAAGTCGGCGTCGAAGACGCCGGTGATAACGGTGAGAGTATTAAAATCGAAGCACCCATCATCTATTTAACTAAGGGCGAAATCATTCAGCAAGGTTTGAAGTTAGGCGTCGATTATTCGCAAACTATCTCCTGTTATAACCCCAGAACTGATGGCAAAATTTGTGGCGAATGCGACTCATGCCGTATTCGTGAAGCGGGTTTTCAAGCGGCAGGCACTCCAGACCCAGCAAATAGCTAGTTTTTGATGCTCAGTATTTCAGGCTTAGATTTTGGCTACGGATCAAAACTACTATTTGATGGTTTAGAGCTTCACCTCGCCGCCGGTGAACATGTTGTAATCGTAGGCGATAGCGGTGGTGGTAAATCGACCCTTCTAAGCCTTATTGCCGACGGCGGCAGAAGCGCGATTAAACTAGACAGCAGCGCTACCTCCGGCATGGTGCTGCAAGAGGGATCGTTACTCGATCACCTCAATGTGGTCGATAACTTGAAGCTAGTCTCGCGTTATGCGAACTCACCGCTGAGTGATCTGAAAATTAGCCAAATTTTAGAGCAGCTTAATATAGATCAAGGTTTACGTAAGGCCCGCATAAGCCAACTAAGCGGCGGGCAAGTGCGTCGCGTTTCGATCGCTAGAGCGCTGGTTACCGGTCCTGACTTTGTGCTATTCGACGAGCCTGATGCTGGCCTCGATATGGTTAATTTATCGAGCCTCGCGGCAACCATTAATGATCTGACCGTTGAGCAAGGTAAAGCCTGCATGACCGTCTCACATAACCCGTATTACATCGCGCAAGTCGCTAACAAAGTCTATCGCTTACAAGCGGGTAAGCTAGTGCTGATCGCTGACTGGCCCGAATTACCAGCCGAGATTGGTGAGCTACAAAGCCGCCAACTAATGCTGCAACATCAGCTAAGCGTGGTTAAAGATCCACTGCCAAGAGCAGATAAAGAGCCAAGAGCAGATAAAGAGCCAAGCGCGTCTACAAAGTTAAAACGAGATTGGCCAGTACTCGCTTGGCTCAAAGGCTCAGTTAAGGCACTGGCGAGCCTAGTGCATGTTCCCAGATCGATAAAAGATGAGCTTTTTATTGCAGGCTATGGAATCTATTTAAGCTTCATCACCGGCATTGTGTTCTTTGCACTGGTGGGACTAATGCTCGGCTCCACAACCATCGCCGTAGTTCGAATGTTAGCCGACAACTCGCTTACCGGCTTAGTAAGCATGTTGGTAAAACCAGAAACATTAGTGAACATGATGGGCGGTCGCTACGTTTTATATCTTGCGCCAGCAATCGGCGGCATGTTGTTCGCCGCACGCTCCGGCAGCATAATGAGTAATTGGCTCGGCGAAATGGTGCGTGGACAGCAAGTAAGAGCGCTAAATTTACTCGGTGTGCCTTCATCTCAGTACTTAAGCGCGCCAAGTTTGATAGCACTATTTATATCAATGTTCGCAACCGTAGTGTGGTTCACATTTTGTGTCTGGTGGGGCGGTATAATAGCTACTGGTCAATTGTTTGATATAAGTAACCCGAGCGAGGTAATGAGCATCAGCCAATATGATGTTCAACACAGCTTATTTTGGTGGAAAGCTCTGATTTACAGCTCGGTGGTGGCGCTAACCGTGGTAGCCCTAGGGCTCTCGCCTAAGAAAACCGCTCATCAAGTAAACATTCATACCACCAAAACTATAATTTATTCAACACTGAGTATCGCACTTGCAGAATTGGTGATTATTCTAGGTTAATGCGACTAAAGTAATAAAGCGCAAAAATTAAGCAAATAAACTGATAAAAAAGGTTGACCAGAGACGTAGAAGTAATGATAATCGCGTCTCGTTTGAGATGGGGCGTTAGCTCAGCTGGTAGAGCATCTGACTTTTAATCAGGTGGTCGCGCGTTCGAACCGCGCACGCCCCACCACTCAAACGTAGTTTAAAATCAATAACTTAATAAGGATATTAAGTTTTTCGATGCTAGCTAACTTGTCCAAAAAATAAGCAGAAGGTACAATTTAGGTACACTTCTGAGATTTTTGAGGTACACATAGCAACTCTCACTAAAACTGATTCTGGACGTTGGAAAGCGATTATCCGTCGCAAAGGGTCGCCTATTGTCTCAAAGACCTTTCGAATTAAGCGCGATGCCGAAGATTGGGCACGCACTACAGAAGATGAAATTGTTCGTGGCGTCTATATTCAACGCATTGATTCAGAGAAATTACTCATCTCATCAGCTCTAGCAAGATACCTAGACGAAGTTACCCCTACTAAGAAAATCTCCACGCAAGCTGGCGACAAAACCCGCGCAAAACTCCTAAGCACTCACTTCGGTCGCTACAGCCTAGCCAGCTTAACTACGGACAAAATAGCCGCATTTAGAGATAAGCGTTTAAAAGACGGCAAGAGCAATAATACCGTTAGGTTAGACCTCGCACTACTCAGTCATTTATACAATACCGCTATTCGAGAATGGGGTATCGGCTTAGCCGTGAACCCAGTAAGCAACGTGCGAAAGCCTAAGGCCGGTGAAGGCCGAAACAGGCGCTTAGAAGGCGATGAGGAAGAGCGATTAATTGCAGCCTGTAACGCGCACCCAAACCCGTTTCTAGGCTGGATTGTAAGGCTCGCCTTGTACACAGGAATGCGCCGAGGTGAAATCATCAACCTAACTCGCAAAGACATTAATATGTCTAAGCGAACCATCACGCTAAAAGACACAAAGAACCATTCGATTAGAACAGTACCACTTACCGAGAAAGCTCATAAGACTCTAAGGGAAGCTCTAAAGTTCAAGATTAGACCCGCCGATACGAAGCTGATCTTTTACGGGGATCATGGGCGAACTGGAGAGCGCAAGCCTTACACAATCAACAGGGTTTGGTCGCAAGCGTTGAAGAGAGCAGAGATCGAAAACCTAAAGTTTCATGACCTTCGCCATGAAGCAACAAGTCGGTTTGTTGAGGCGGGTTTGTCTGACCAGCAAGTGGCATCGATAACGGGGCATAAGTCGATGCAGATGCTAAGGCGATATACGCACCTTCGAAGTGAGGATTTAGTAAGTCAAATAAAGAACATCTAAATCTAGGCCCATGGTTATCCTGCTAGTTATTCAGTTCCGGCGGGAAAGATGAAGTTTCTTTATAGGAGAGATCGTCGAAATAAAATCTCTTATAACCTCTTAACATTGCCACAGAAACTTCGTCTTCGGTGAGTACGGCGTGTGCAACATCAATTCCCGCATTTCGAAGAATTTCTGCATAGGCATCGATCGCAACCGTTGCTTCGTTTCGTAGGCTCTTTTTGTCAACAGGTATTAGGCCTAGCAAGTTAGCGCTATATCTTTCATCAGGGCTTATTTCGCGGTTTGGAGCGATTTGCACATATATTCCAGATAAAGCTCGATTCCCTGATTTTGCGATTTTTTTGGCCTTTCCTTTGGGGTCGGCTGACCTGACCCTGTCATTGAACGATGTCGGTAATGCCGGTCTAGAGTATCGGGCCGAGAGCCAACCTACGTATGCATGTAGCTGGTTATCGTCCAGCTGTATTGATTGATTTGGCCCAAGTCCTTCAATATGACTTTTATTGACGGAAATTTTTTCGAAAGCATTTAGTTCGATATGCCTGATGCTGAAAATATTTTCAGTGCCTGTGCTGACTTGAAGGCTGCAATGGAGCTTTCTAGCATTTTTATTGTAAGTGAAGTTCCCGTTGATATTTTCGATCTCCCTTGAAACCGAAAACTCTACTTGAGGGTCTCCATTATTTGCTGTGTCACATGACTGTGAAGCGACGACTAAAATAGGCCTG
>JAFMHC010000291.1 GCA_017854775.1 Gammaproteobacteria bacterium
CGAAAAAACCCCACAGTGAGTTCTGAGAAAAAAATTCTCGCAATACCCAATAAAACAGCACGGGTGAAAATGCGATTAGAGTAAGGCCGATAGACGTTGACCATTTCTCTTTGCTACTAGATTTTAAGCCTATTATTACATCGTGATATTCCACGTATTACCTTTTATCTAGGTGAACTGAATATATTCGTGTGAACCGACGATTTGTGGGTTCATTCGTAAGTTGATATTTCATGGAAGTAAAAATCAACCTCTTATGAATCATTGATTAATTATAACCTGATATTAATATAAGAGACCTCTGCATAACTCTAGCACAAGATAAAATGGCTAATAATTCCCAAGATTTTTACCAAAATATCCGGCAATAGCTCGCCATTAAACTCAATTTTGATAAAAATATTGGAAAATATTTTCTCATTTTACTTTTGCACTAAAGTTATGCAGAGGCCTCTATAAGCCAAAAGCCGATGTTACCACCATGCTTTAGATACATCTCCTTTATGCTCATGCAACTTATGAACAACGCGGAAGGAGATCGGGAATCGCTGCTATCAAAACAAGTTGAAATGCTTGACCTAGACATTGAAATTTGGCCCGAACGCATATGCTATCTGTCTAGGTTTATGAAAGTCGTGAAATATCGCCGCAATCAACTGAGAAGATTGCTGACTCCAAGCCTGAAGAAACAGGCTTACCGTTCGCATTACCAGACCATTTGAAACTCGTTGATTGAACAGCTCGAATTGTTGGTAAGAGAAAGCGAGGTAACATCAATTTATCACTTCCACGTAATAGCTCACTAATTAAATAGAAGCTAAATATCATAATAAGTGTCGTCGTTCTTGCTGAAGTATTCTTGTTATAATGCCGCCCCCTCTTTCATTTCCTCCCATATGCCTTGATAACTTGGTTAACCTAAATGAAACTATCTTTCCGACTACTTGTTATGTTTGTTTTTCTCGCTCTAGTCTTACCGAAATTACTGCCGTATCTAGGCTATCGCCAAGCCCAAAATATGCAAGAAACCGAAGATCGATACCTTCAGGCTTATAAAAATCAAGTCTCAGGTAAAAAGGAAAAATTCTCTGCGTCGATCGAATCACTCGGAGTAATAGATAAAGCCTTTAAAAAATGCCTTATCAACGAACTTGATATCTATACAAAAATGGGGCCAGGGTCATCAGGCGCAATCAGCGACATTCATGAACTTAAAAGCCTCAGATGTGATGGCTATGGCATTCGCTCATTAGACGGTATCGATGATTTAAAAAATCTAACTCAGTTAAGCCTAATTCGAAATGATATTAGATCTTTGTACCCACTAAGATACCACCCAAATTTGCAATCAATCGAATTGGGTCAAAACCGAGAGATCAGTACCATTGACGTATTAAGTTCTATCAAAACATTAAGGCGAGTAGGCTTTCCTCGCCTAGACGAAAAATATTGCGACTCGGCTCGAAAAGTCGTTGATTCAATGAAAAGCCGCCACGGCAATAGAGCATCAAGTAATCTTAGGTCTACATGCCGCGGCTAAAACCACAGATTAACAATCATTCTAACTACAGCGACGTCCGAAATTATTCTACTTTTATGCTAGCACCACGATACAAAAAAGGCCGTCATTTTTTAATGGCGTCTTATAAGTAGCGAAAAATAAAACCGCTTTCTAATTCAATGAATCTTGCATGGCGGCGAACTGAGGCAATGGTGCGTTAAAAGTCAGGCTCGCTGGATGATCAAGGGTTGCTAACGTACATGGCCAATGTTGATCTAAACCGAGTTAGAGCAAGGAATGCAAAGCAAGAGGAAACAGGCTTAGCCTTTGTATTACGAGACTATTGGGAACTGATTAATTGGACTGGACGAATTGTTCGTAAAGGTAAGCACCACCTATCCTTGATAGGCTATCTACTGGTTCAACGCCTTATTCTCTCAATCGCCAATGGAGGGGCATACAGAGTCTACTGAATCTCGAAATTATACCGATTTATAGAAAGCTGCTCGACATTCTCACCCGATCGACCTCTGGTCAAATATGGAATAGAACCCACTGACTTCACTACTCTATTTACGGTACCTGTCTCCGTTATTGTCGTATTTACTCCTCAAAATTTGATTCAGATCAATACTCAAACAAACTAATTTTGATTAAATATGAGTATAGAGATTCTAGGTACTACTTTACGAATTGTCAGAAAACTCGACTGGCTTTAAATGAGGGATCTCAAGGTTAAGCATTCGAAATATATCAAAAAATATAATATGAAACGATTTTCCAATATTTTATTCGTCACAAGCACAGACATAGATGATTCTGCTGCATTACACCAGGCCGTTGTTCTTGCCAACAATAATCAAGCTAAGTTAACGGTCATTGATATTGTCAGTGAGTTTGACAAAGTGAAGTACGAAACCTCAGCAACCGAGTTAGAGAACATGATTGTTGATTCCCGGCGTATTGAATTGCAAAAATTTGTTAGTCGCGAACCCAGTTCCGGAGTAAGCATTGATTGCAAAGTACTGGTAGGCAAAAGGTTTATTGAAGTTATTCATGAAGTACTTCTATACCAGCGTGATTTAGTTATCAAGAGCGCTGAACCAGTTGGCGGGATAGAGCTTTTATTTGGAAGCGAGGACATGAAATTGTTACGCAAGTGTCCGTGCCCGTTGTGGATTATCAACTCCTCGCAGCGCGATGAATATCGTCAAGTAATGGCTGCAGTAGCCTACAGCCCTGAAGACACTGATACGGATGCTCTGAACGGCCAGATTCTCGAATTGGCAATCTCGACAGCATTAGCGAATTTTGCCCAACTACACATCGTTCATGCGTGGCGCCTACCTCACGAGAGCTTCCTTCGATCAGGGCGTTTAAACAATACCGATGATGAAGTAGATGTCATGGCAGGAGAAGAAAAAGAGAAGCGCAGGCTTTGGTTGGAAGCTCTGGTAGACAAGCATTGCACGGCACGGGCCAAAGAAACAATCGACTATCTCAAACCCATCATTCACCTACCTCAAGGACTTGCTCGTAATGAAGTCCACCGAGTCGCCAGCGAGATCGGTGTGGAGCTCGTGGTTATGGGCACAGTTGGGCGTAGTGGTATCCCAGGCGTTCTCATTGGGAATACCGCTGAGACGATTTTGCAGCAGATAGCATGTTCCGTTTTGGCAGTGAAGCCGCCCGGTTTTGTCAGCCCGATAACGCTGTAGTAAATGAGGCTCGGAAGAGTTGGTTAATATGAATCAAATAGAGAAACTAAAATGAAAGTAATCCTAGTGCCGGTCGCTGATCGACCCGAGTGTATAAACGCATTACACGTCGCATTTGAACTCGCTCGCAAGCTCGGAGCAAGCGTCTGTGGATGCCACATTCGGGCTCACCGGAATTCTGAGGTAGCACTGCGCAGCGATTCAAGTTCCAGCGAGTTAAGTTCCAGCGCTGATTTGAATGCGGAGTCGGAGGCCTCTTGGGGTGGTACCGTCGATGACACAGTAAGCACTTCCGCTGAAGGTTTGTTTAGCAAAATCGCAGAGCAGCAAAATTATCCGGTCATCAAGAAACCGAAAGCAAAACCTGGTGCGATGTGGCAGGAAAAAGTGGGCTCACCTGAAAAAGTATTATCAATTATGGGGCCGGTATCCGATCTGATTATTTTGTCTCGTCCCACTAAAAAAGGTGGCAAGCTAGCACGCTTATTCATGCTCACGGCTCTGCTAAATTCATCAAGACCTGTATTGGTACTGCCGCAATCCAGCACATCATCGATTGGCAAACGCATCAGTATTGCGTGGAACCAAAGTCCAGAAGCAACCCAAGCGGTCGCTGCAGCTATGCCCCTTCTGCGTTTAGCAGATCAAGTGACTATTATTACTTGCGGCCCTGAGGGCGGCGCGGGACCAAAGTCAGCGCAACTGGTAAGCTATCTTAGTTTTTGGGGCGTCAAGGCAAAACGCGTCAAATCAGAGGGCCGCGACGACGCCAAGGCGATTCTTAAGGCGTATCAGGATACCGACTCCGACCTCCTAGTGATGGGCGCATACAGCCGCAGCCGCTTGCGCCAGAGTATTTTCGGCGGGGTTACAGAGTTCATGTTGTATCAAGCAAATATTCCAATTCTCATGCTCCACAGTTAGTCGTAATAGGTTTCGCTGCCCCTAACCCGAGTAATCAGGTGACGAACATTAGTGGCACGAAAAGAAGACAGCTAGCGCACTGTTTGCCGGGAACTTGAATTTAGGGCAATATTGCATTTTTAGTTCAATCAGTTAGCGTTGCACAAACGCTATCCAATTGTGAGAATGTCAATGCTCTATTTACTTAGTTCTTAATTCATGGATTACCTTTGGATATTCATCGCGTTCATTTGCGGTTTTCTTGTAAAACAAATAAATCTTCCTCCCCTCATTGGTTACCTTGCTGCGGGTTTTGGGCTGCATGCTCTAGGGGTTGAACCAGATGCGTCACTTCAGACTCTAGGTGATCTTGGTGTAACTTTATTGCTGTTTACGATTGGCTTAAAGCTAAATATAGACAGTTTATTTAAAGCAGAAATTTGGGCTGGTGCGATTGGCCATATGGGCGTAATTGTTTTACTCACTATGCTCAATAGCACTGCGCTTGGCGCTCTTGGGCTTGTCTATTTTTCTGATCTGGATTTTTATGCTGCGGCGCTAATTGGTTTTGCCGTGAGCTTCAGTAGTACGGTTATTGCGGTGAAAGTGCTTGAAGAAAATGGCGAAATGCGATCTCGGCATGGTCAAGTGGCTATTGGCATATTGGTTATTCAAGACATTGCCGCGGTTATTTTTGTCACGCTTGTCTCAGAGATATCACTTTCTTGGTGGGCGCTGATTTTGTTGGCTTTACCACTACTGAGGCCTGTGCTTCATCGCTTACTAGACCGTTGTGATCATGGCGAACTCTTGCCATTAGCCGGGATATTTTTAGCGCTCACTGGTGGTGAGTTA
>JAFMHC010000292.1 GCA_017854775.1 Gammaproteobacteria bacterium
CTAGCTCAGTTGGGTTTTTAAGCGCATCGCGTTCAGAATAAAACAACCACCCGTTTTTAGCGATCACGGCTTTATCGCTAATCGCTTTATTCAAAATTCGATATTGAAACTTAGCGTGTAGATTTAGAAGCAAGTCTCGAAGTCCAATATGATCACTCATGAATCGGTTAACTTGCGCTGTATAACCGGTAAAATCTGTTTTTAATAGTGAACTCTCTGGCCAGACTTCCTTGTTACGATTCTCACCTGCTAGGCTTGCGTCATCACTACCGAATTCGAGAATACCGAACCCTAAGGGAACTAATAATAAGATAAGAAACCCAACGCTCACTATACGATGCACCAGGGTATTTTTCGTTATCTTACTGCGTATTTGATGTGTCATTGCCATGCGCCGATCAAAACCTAAAGTAGATAAATGGGTTGTAATCCGAACCGACTAACTCTGTCACACTCAAGACGAACATTGCGCTCAGCAACAACCAGTGCAGGCTATTTTGGTATATAAGTAGCGTGGTTTTTCTAATTACCACAGGCGCGAACTCTTTTGCGCCTCTCCCGATTGCCTGCAGAGCACCAGTAGCGATCAGCAACGCCAATAACATTACCAAAAGAATATTTGTGCTCAGGAAAGGTGACACATTCACAACACTTACCTTTGACACACCGAATAATGCGGCGTAATAATTTAATGCCTGTGGGATGTCCTCGGCGCGGAATAGCACCCAACCGAGAAAGACGGTCAGCAACAAATACACATGCTGGAGCGGTAACCAAACCCGTTTGAGAGCCTTACTCAGCCACAAACGCTCGACCGACAAGAAAAAGCCATGCCAAGCTCCCCAAGCAATAAAGGTCCAAGCCGCACCGTGCCAAAGCCCACATAATAGGAATACTATCCATAAATTTAATATAGTGCGCGCTGAGCCATGGCGATTACCGCCCAAGCTAATGTATAAATAATCTCTAAACCATTCCGACAATGTCATATGCCAGCGACGCCAAAATTCGGTAATTGATTTTGCTGCGTATGGCGTATTGAAGTTAGCGGGGAAAGTAAAACCTAACATATAGCCCAAGCCAATCGCCATATTAGAGTAACCCGCGAAATCAAAGAAAATTTGGATACCATAGGCAATTAGACCTAACCACGCGGCCGCCACACTTAAGCCTTGATCCAAGCCGCTAAATGCATCGTCGGCGGTGATGCCAAGCACATTTGCAATCAAAACCTTTTGCGCTAAGCCAATCACAAACACATGGATGCCGAGGGTAAACATCGCCAACGACTCCTTGCGCTCAACGATCTGCCTGGCAACCGTTTTATAGCGCACGATCGGTCCCGCAATGAGCTGAGGGAACGATGATATATACAAGGCACTCATCAATACTGTTTTCGCAGGCTCAGCCTCTTTTCGGTACACATCTACTAAGTAGCTGATTGCTTGAAAGGTAAAAAACGAAATACCTAGTGGTAGCTCTGGTGCAAACGCTTGATTGAAACCCAACACTTGAAAGATAAATACCGCGTACTTGAACCATACCAGCAAGGCTAAATTCAGTACGATGCCCAGTGCCAAACTGGTTTTCCTATGTCCTTGATCAGCCTGATTACTAATGACGTGCGCTGCCACATGATTTGCAACGATTGACGCAATCAAAAGGGCTACCATCACGCCTTCGCCCCACGCATAAAACAAGAGGCTAGCAAATACTAAAACACCGTTACGAAGCGCTCGAAAGCGAGCGGGCACAGCGTAGTAGACCAGCAGTAGTGCCGGCAGGTAATAGAATAGGAATGGAATGCCTGAAAAAACCAACGCGTATTTCTATTTAGTTATGATGCGCAGACGTAGCTGACACAGGGTAGATCAAAGGCAAGAGTATCTACGACCACCAGAGCTAGCGCAAGCTGAGACGATGCCCCGCTACGAGGACATCACCACCTAGATTACCGCTTTCAAATCACAGCATGTCGTCAAGGCAATAAAAAACCGGTAGATCACTCTACCGGTTCTAAAAAGTCCAACAATCATCGTCGGAAAATTATTAAGCAAAAATGACACCCCATGGTAAACATGAGGTGTCATTGGCGAGCTTATCTTCTTCTTTTCGCCTTTACTTTAATCACTTGGGCCTGATTCTTAGCAACGTTTTGCTGATAGACCCACAACATCTTGCCGCCGTTCTCAGACGTTAACTCTGAGTTCATACTGCCGTTCTTAGGCATAACAAATGAGTTTGTATCAACGGTAACTTCCTCAGTTAAATCAATTGAGCCAGTAAGTACAGAAGACTCGCCAGTAAACTGATTCAAAATAGTCAGAGTGTAATCAAAGTTAGTATCGCCAGCATCTAGAAAGCCTACATCTGGAGCTAGGCCATTACGATCAGTTAGAAAGCGGGCGATGAGCACTCTATCATTGTAATCGTAGTCTGCAGCACCTAAGCCATAACCACCTGGAAAAATGGAAACGTCTACAACACCGTCAAATCGCCCTACAGTTTTGAAGTCGGTGATTTGCATATTGGTTTCAGCTACGCCATCTTCGTCACTGTCAATATCTAACAAGATTGCAAGCGGGCTATGCGATGACCATGCGCCTTTTGAGACAAACGCAAAATCTATTGCTTCACCACCAAAAAGACTCACGCCAGTTCGGTATCCGAAAGTATCAATATCATGTGACGATTTACCGGCTGGCTTAGCTTTTCCAGCAAGGGTAAATCCTTCTGCATAACTATCACTGCCGCCGGCGTTATAGAAACCAACACTGTTGTAGCTCTTATAAGCTTTAACGCCTGCCGCTGGATCAACTACCGCCATATAACCAACACGAAGTGTTTCATCACTCAGAGAGTCCTCTAAAACAAACCAACCATCTACCTCGCTTTGGCTGTTAGCAACCGCATCAAAAGGCGCTAGGTTCGGATTAAAGTCCATCGCTAGCTTAAAGGTTCGCTTGCCACGCGCAGGAACATAAACTGATGTCGAGTAGGTTTTCACCTCAACGCCGTCCATAGTTTGGCCCGGCTCGTGTGTGATTGAATATACCTTCGCAAAGTTAGATAAATTCTTTACCGTAACCTTACGCGACAGATGGGTTCCCCATTTAGCATTTACGCGACCAAATGAAACTCCACCCGGTTTAGCGAAACTTGTTAAGGTACTTGCCACGTCAGCTTGCACACGTCCAACGCCCTGTAGAGACAACGGATATGGGTCGCTCGAACCAGCAACACCATCACGATACGCAGGTGTTGTAGAGTTCTGGATCATCGCTTTAATCGCAGATGGCGCCAGGTTTGGCCATTTTTGCTTCAATAATGCAGCAACACCAGCGACATGCGGCGCTGACATTGAGGTGCCAGTTGCACCACCAGCACCGGTTCCGGTGCCAACTAATACAGATTGAATACCCGAGCCCGGAGCCGCGACATCTGGCTTAAAGCTGTTATCCAAGCCTGGCCCACGTGAAGTAGAGCCTGCAAGCGTATCGTCATTACTTGGGTTAGTAACTGTCTTAGTGGCCTCATCAGCGTAAACGCTAACGGCTTCACCATTATCCAATGCCGCTTTGATGTTATCGCCATCGGTAAAACTAATCATAACGCCGGTTAGATTGCGTAACGGATCAACACCACCCATTCCAATTGGGTTCACGCGTGTTGCATCGGCACCGTCATTGTAAACAACAATGGCGGTTGCTCCAGCAGCCTCTGCGTTGGCATATTTGTCGTCGAAACCACAACCGCCACGAATAACTAGTGCCACGTTTCCAGCCACGTCAGCTGCGTTGGTAGGAACACTGCAACCGTCAAGTCCGTCAACAGCAACTAGGTTACCGCTGATGGTAAAACCATTTGCGAAAGTATTAGCATGACCACCCTCGATTGCGAGAAATGAACCATTGGCCGCTGCGTTAGTTGAGGTTGTTTCGATACCTTGAACCAAGCCTCCAGCAAGTGAGTTAGCCACTGAAATTGCGCCAGGTGCTACAGCCGGACCACCATGAATATAGGGAACATCGCCGCTATTACCCGCTGAAATGACGACAATCGAACCATTTTTTGAGGCCTCTTGCGCAGCCATTGAGCTTACGTCATCTGTACGACCGTATGACGACCCTAAGCTAAGGTTCATAACATCCGCACGATCAGAGGTGTCGCCGTCTTGGTTCGGGTCTTCTGCCCACTGAATACCAAGATGACTTACCGTTGTGCTACCGCCATTATCGGCGAATACCTTAACCGCATATAGGTCTGCACCGGGGGCAACTCCTGGAGCAACATCACCAGCACCAATGTTGGCAGCGATACCGGCAACGTGGGTTCCGTGAAATGAGCCAACACCGACTGGATCGGGGTCTGTTGCAAAGGCCTCACTGTCTGCGCCCGCAAAGTCAATCCCGCCAAGTACTTTAGCGGTAGGGAAGGTACCAGCTTCAATCACACTTGGGTCATTATTTGCAAACTCAGCGGGGTCACCTGAGCCACCGAATCCAGCATGATAGTAATCGATACCGCTATCAATGATGGCGATCGTTACTGGGTCTGCTCTGCCATTATTATCGCCATTGCCAAGCTCGTTCCATACCGTCGGAGCGCCGATCCAAGGAACGCTATTACTAAGGTTCATTTGCGCTGGTATTATGAACGATACACGTTTAACTTCAGGCATCTGCTTCAATTGCTCGATGTCTTGCGCTTGTATCTTCCAAGCTACGCCTTTTTTGCTAGATTTTTCACGCATTTCTTCGCCGCGAAATTTTTGCATGCCGCTGCGTAACGTATCCATTTTTTGAGTACGACTGGCGGTGACGAGGCGCGAGCTAGCAGCCGAGGTACTAGATGTACTGAAGGTGTTAGCAACATCTTCAAATTCGATAAAGACTTCTACTAATTCAATGTTTTCAGACTGGATTTGTTCCTTAGCATCGATTTTTTCAAACGAGCTTG
>JAFMHC010000293.1 GCA_017854775.1 Gammaproteobacteria bacterium
ATTTGACAATACCAATGCGCCTGAGCCGTATAGGTCGGTTTTTCGTCATGCGAGGCTACATGACTTCGAGTCTCGTTGAAAAACAATTTTTCACCACTGCCAAACTCACCCATATGCTGTCGAATACTGGGAAAGTTAACCTTTAAGGACTCATCTTGCGCGCTCATTAACTGCAAGGTTGCGGTACTCGTTACGTCGGCTTGAAATGCCATAGCAATATTGCGAGTCTGCGCAAGCGCAACATCGTGAGCGGTTGCGTCTTCACCGGTCATCGAAATACCCGGCGAACTGATGCCGTCAATGGCCGTATTACTAGCTAATACCGACTGATAAAAATTCAGCGACTCCTCATGCGACAGTAATTTACCTTGTTGCTTTACATTTAAAGCCTGAGTTTGCATAACATCTAAATTTTCATGTAGCGACTCAATCACGCGTTGACGCATAACCACATCGGCATCGTTGTTGTTAGAACTATTATTACTTTGAAATCCGGCTAGGTTATTATTATAAAAAATTTGAGGGTCGTCTGGCACTTCAATCTTTTGACCATTCGCATCCGAAAATGGCATGTGATTTTTACTTCTTGCGCGGCTTGACCACACTCCTAAGTGAACATTATCTCGAAGGCGGCCGCCCAGTGAACGCCCCATAAACGTGTCAAAAGTTTGCCCTGGCTGACCGCCTGAAAATAGTGTCTCACACGCTTCAGGATGCCCAGAATTACCTCCAGCGCCGGTGAAATTTAAGTTTTTGAAGGCCACTATTTTATCAAAGTTCGAGGACAACTCCGACAATGGACTAGTCCCAAAGCTATTGCTATTTAACTGGCCGAGATTAAATTGATGCCAACGAGCCTCTCCACGACTCACGCCATTAGGGTAGTAGACAAATACAAAACGACGCGCTTGAATAGTTTGCGCAAAGGCATTGGTCGACATCAATTGGCCTGCAAACGAGGTGGTTAAACCAGCGTAAGCAATGTTTTTTAGAAATGCGCGTCGTTGCATTTTAAGCTTTAATAAATTCATCAGATTTTCTCCTGTCGCCCTATTTACGTAAGGTGTAATTTCGAGTTTGCGTAAAGTCGATGATCAAGTCTTTTAATGAAGCATCGTTCTGATTTTTGAAATCATTTGAAAACCCTTGCACCGTGCAACTGTCCTCATTGGTCTCTCGTCGGCCGTTCGCATAGCGAAACCACTGACGTGCAAAACACGATTTACCATGCGAGCTGTCGGCGATTAACCCTACTAATTGATCCAAGCCTTGATAGTCAAATACAGGCAAGCTGCTCGACAGAAAGGTCTCAGCCGAATTCAAACTGCCAATATACCCACTCGCGTCAATGGCTAATTCGCTACCATTGTCAGTAAACTCTGTGCGTACAAATTGGCCGAATGAATTGTATGACTCAAGCCCAAAACCGATACCGTCTATGTATTGATGGCAGGTATCGCAACCCGGCTGAGCATGAGCCGTTTCAAAACGGTATCGTACGCCTTGGCTTGGGTCTGTTTCTGGATCCAATGCAGCACCCAATGGCGGTGGCGGAAACTCTTGACACATTAAATTTTTACGGACAAACAAACCACGCTTAACAGGGTGTGTTTTTTCTTGAGCGGATTGGATTGTCAGTACACTCGCATGGCCCAACACGCCTCGCCGTTCGGAGTTATCCCCTGAGTAGAACACTTGCTGCCAATCACTTCCTCCAGACCAAGGCAAACCATAATGGCTAGCTAGGCGCGAAGTCATATAGCTGTAGTTGGCGGTCATTAGCTCGCTATAGCTTCCATCGTTAAAGAAAATTGCTTTAACGAAACGCATTGTCTCTTCTTTCATATCGGCCTTGAGCTCGTCACTTAATGCCGCAGAGCCAATCTCCTTATCAAGCTCCATCCAGCCTGCGACAAAACGTTCAAATGCAATTTCAGCACGTGTATCACTGAGCATTTGTTCAATTGCCGAGCGAATCTGTTCTGCTGTCGACAAGCCATTAGAATCGGCTAATCCCATTAACCATGCATCAGGCGTTGTACCCCAAAATGTGTAAGACAACATAGAGGCAATTTCGTAATTACTCAGCTGGTAAAAGCCTTGCTGACTTCCAGATGTTATTTGTTCGCCGACTTCAGATCGATATAACATCACTGGCGAAGAAAACAATGCAATGATCACCGCCCGTTCGCCACCTTCCGTATGGACACTCTGCAACTCATTAACTTCAACTATGCTCAAAGGTCGACGGAAGATACGTTTGCCGACTGATGCTATGGCACAATTCAAGTCATTGTTACAGGCCGTCGCTAAAGCAAAAAGATCATTATTAATAAGATCAGAAACTGCCGCAGCGGCATTTACATAGCCTTGCGCATACTCGTCGGTAAACACTGTATCCGCGGCGGTTTTAAAGCCATTGATCGGAATGGTTGCCGGTAAATTTGCCGAGGTGACATCAACATCAGTCGAAAGGTTTAGAATGTCTCTAACCGAATTATTGTATTCATAAAGCGTCAGCAGGCGATTACTTCGATCGGCCGGCACCATATCATCAAGGTCGTTGAAATCACACACGCCTGCTGGTGGACTAAACGCCTCAGCGAGCAACATTTTAGCAATTTCGGATGCACACTCGCCTTCACAGGCGCTGGTATTACCCAGTGGCATATTCGCGTCTATATAACTACTTAGTTCAGCTAAGGTATATTTGTTATTGAGATTTGTAATTGGTGGCGAACCTTGTCCATCGACACCATGACAGCCCGTGCAACCAGCCTCGGCTGAACGATAGTAGTCTCGGCCACTGGCAAAATCATCAACGATAGAATCAAATACGCCATTCATTGTTAGTGATAGTGCCGCGGGAACCAGCATCTTAGTATTCGGGCTTGATGGATTAAGAATATAGGGCTCCGCCGAACCCTCCCACTGCTTAAAGCGTTGACCAATACCAACATCACTGGCACTAAGATCGACTATGGCACCGGGCGTGATCAGCCGAGAGCTTAAATCACTGCCGTTATTTGCCCAAAATATTTCGCCGTTATTAATAATCAACTGAGTACCCGATGATGCCGCCCCGCCGCCATTGGGCTCTGCTGTTAGCCATTGACCGGCGCTATACCATTGCGCTGGCACGGCCGTGTCTATTTGCAAATCACCCGACTTGCAATCAGCGCTAGCACAGTTAAATACTACCTCAGTTTGTTGTTGGCCAAACGTATTGGCGGTAACCGCTAAGCGCATCCATTTGCCACCATACTCGACCGACGGCTGCATGATAGTGCCTGGCCAAACTCCCGCTTGCGCCGTTTCATTACCATTCGATGTTGCAAAAACATAGGCTCGTACTTGCGGCCAATTAGTGCTCTCATTATTAAAGTACAGATACGTTCCAGCACCTTGATTGACCAATTGTACCGAGCCTGACTCACCGCTAAACGAGGCCGTAATGGTGGCTGTGCCCGCTTGGCTACCGCCAGAGACAACGCCACCATTCGACACACTTACCACACTTGAATTACTCGACGACCAACTGGCAGAAAGAGTTACTCCCTCGATCTTCCCGCTGCGGGCCGCAAGCGCAATTAGTTGGCGTGCTTCATCCTGTAGCAATTGAAAATCGTTGCCGGTTTCAATGATAAGGGAATCTACCGTCGTAGGGGCTAAGGTATCAACAAGGGCACTGACAAAGGCAGAGGTGCCATTGGCATTTGTCGCTCGTACTCGGTAATAGTAACGTGTTGAAGACGCCAAGCCTGTGTCTACAAAATTACTCTGCGCTGTCGCTAGATTAGCCACATCGGCAAAAGGCCCTGCAATATTAGTAGCGCGTTTTATTAAAAAGCCATCAATAGTCTCATTACTCGGATTTTCTACGCTCCAATTAAGGCTCACCGATGAAGACGATAACGCGCTGGCAACAAAGTTGCTTGGCGATGGAATACCACCAATCACCACAATTGATTTAACGCTGCTTATGCCATCAATGGTTACGGTAATTGTGGCGTTACCCACGGCCTTTGGTATTACCGAAATAAGCCCATCGTTTTGATTTGTGACATCAATAATATCGGCGTTACTCGATGCCCAAGAAACAGCAGTATTGGTATCAAACTCTTGTTCCTCAAAACCATTGTCGTAGCGCCTGATGGCTTGCAGCTGGAACCCTGTACCAACACTAATATCTAGCTCGTTAATCAAGACTTTTATTTCATGTGACGTTACCTCAGCATCGATAGCATCAATCCATTGTTCAAATAACTCATCCGCCACAGGGTTGGTCGTGCTGGTGCCTCGAGGCATACGATTGGTGTCGGAAACCTGAAATGAATGCAGTACACTTCGAGCATGCTGAAAAGGCAACATTCGATATTGATTTCCGGCTAAACGGCGGTTCATAATATCCATGTCTTCGAGTGCCGTATCGTAGTTCAAATCCATTAAACTGCCGCTATGACACGACGAGCAATTGGTATCTAAATAGACCCTTGCACGTTGGTTTAGATCGGCATTGGTGTCCGCCGGGTCAACGTAAGAGGCATAATTTGCGGCACTAAATATCCCCTCTTCAAAGAGACTAATGCCATTAAATGAATCTAATTGATTTGCACTCACTCCTTGCCGAGTAAATGTTCGATTAAGCTGCTGTGTCTTAATTCCTCTAGGGTCTTTGCTATCAAGCCCGGTATGGCACGAGCCACATTCGGAACCGGCACGAACTGATCGCGAGACCTCGCGACTTATTCCACCAACAAACTCCGTGACCGATTCGGTAGAGGTGCTTGTGACTAAGTCAGCATCATTACCAGCGTTATTCCAACGATAGTTTGCGGCCTCCCACCCCCCTTGCTGGCGAAATAGTACAGATGTCTCAAACGGCTTAAAATCGGTTTCGGAAACCTGACTA
>JAFMHC010000294.1 GCA_017854775.1 Gammaproteobacteria bacterium
CCAAATGGGATAAAGTATCTTTACCACATAGTTTGTTAGTCAAAGCTTCGTATCAGCTTATAAAGTACGTTTCAGGCGTCGGTAAGTTTCTTTCAATTCATCGCCGAGCTTGGTAAAGACCTCTCCAAGTTCATGCGCCGACTCGCCTGTGGCTTTACTCAATTGGCGACTCTTAGACTGTAGATGCTCCCATTTTTTCTCGACCTCACTCCATTCCTCGCGCACTTCCATACCTGCGAGATGTACTTTTACCTTTAACTCATCACGCTCTTGTTTTAAAGAGTCGATAACAGATTGGTAGCTTTGTTTAATTTTGTTGTTTGTCATATCAATGCCCGTAACGCTAGGTAAGTTTAGATGTGACTAATAATAAGCCGCTATAGCTATGTCTTTTTGATCTGTATCAAACAAACGACTAATGCTCGTAACTCTTTTGAATTTCCTAAGCCACCAGTTGCAATAAGCGCTAACAATTTCCGCAATAAAATGGCCGTAGCTAATGAATTTTCTTTCTCACGATAAGAGAAAAAATGCGTTTTATAGCGTTAGCTTACGCTGAAATTTGGCAGATGACCCGCTATGATCATGATGGTTCTCTGCGACGTTTTCGAGCATTTTATAGTTGTTGATATTAACCGTCCGACGCTCCACGTTTAGAATACCGTCATGCTGCAATTTGGTGAACAAACGGCTTACTGTCTCCACAACTAAACCAAGATAGTTAGCAATGTCTTGTCGAGTCATGCTTAGAGTAATCTGATCAGGCGACAGTCCATGCTCTTTGGATCGCCGCGACAGGTTTAATAAAAAGTAGGCAAGACGGCGCTCTGCCGAAACCTTACCCAGCATTAGCATCATTTTTTGCCCATTAGACAATTGTCGGTAGGCGGCCAATAATAATTGTTGTCGCAACATAGGCTTACTTTTTGAAGCATGAACAAATTGGGCTAAGTCTATTTGACATACATCACTAGTTACGAGTGCGTCAACACTGTCAGTATGGTTTTTTAGGTGCATACCATTTAGCCCTAAAACATCGCCCGGAAGATGAAAGCCAGTGATCTGCCGTTCACCATCACTAGAATCGATATAGGATTTTACCAAGCCAGAGTGGACGATATGAATTGATTTCAAACGATCTCCAGCAATAAACGAATGTTCACCAGGTCGCAATGGAGTTTGATGGCGAACCATCTTCTTAAACTCGTCTTGCTCACTGCAATTCAGCGCGGCATACATACAATACTTGGCTGCGTGGCAGGTTTCACAACTAATGTTCTGGCCGCTCAGCGACATGTTAACGTGTTGTAGGCTCATTTTCCCTCGAAAAGATTACTCTGCAAACGTCCACCCACGCTGCATTAAATTATGTGTAGCCTTTACTATGTATTTTTTTTAGGCTTTGCTTGTACCAGCTAAAGACTGGAATGAACCATACTGAACTAGTAGTCAATTGCTTAATATCGGGGAAACTACGCTAGCCAATGTGCATACTACTGATTTAGATCAACTTAGTTCTGGGGTTTGCTGGCATTCTATGGGAGTTCGTTGGTAGGCAATACTCAATAGATACAGGGTCTTAAGGGGGACAATCATCGGGGTTTTATCGCGATGTTTTTACAATGTGGACAATACGTATACAACTAACTTTATGGGGTAGATTAGTTTATTTGAGCGCAGCACTAGCCGTGTGCGCTATCTTGACTTAATCAAACCTTGGCTTGATACGAATCCAATAAATGGGTTTTCTCTAATTATTGATGAAAAAACGGGTGATTTTTATCCTTTCTAGACAATACCTAAACTGGAATTTTGGTCAGCGCATTCGCCTTTTGGTCCGATGAAAGCGCGCCAACTTTTCCCTATCTATATGTCTCTCCTCATTGGGATACCATTTTCTCTAGGAGCATACGCGCTTTATAAACCAATGGAAAAGAGCTTGCGAGTACACATAGATGCGGTCACTTTTTACCAAGGCCGCGCAGTGGAATTATTAATACGCGAAAGCCTGCAAAACCGCTCCTCAGCGATTGACCGTATGGCCCATCGATGGTCTGAAGATAACGGCATACAACGCGAAAAATGGAACGCCGATGTAACTCTATATTTAGCCAACATGCCGGGCTTTAAGGCAATCGAGTGGGTCGGTTCTAATCTCCAAACCAATTGGGTTAAGTGGCCTGCAGCAAAGACAAAGGAATCTGACAGCGCTATTTCAGAAGTTCCAAACCGAGCAAATATTACCGTCGCAAAGGCGCGCACGGCAACGACCTCGGTCATTACCAAACCGTTTCAGTTAGTATCACGCCAAACCCTTATTGCTGTGTATTCACCGGTATTTCGAAACACCGAATTTGATGGTTTGATTATCGGCATCATCGATGTCGAATCTTGGCTCAATAGCCTGTTCCAGCAAATACAGGAAACACCATACGCGGCGCGTGTGCTACTTGAGGGTAAAGAGGTTCTTGACGTTAATCTTGGCGCCGAACTTGCGGATAGCGAGTGGGCTCATACACTTTCATTTGAAACATTAGGCTTAACATGGAATGCAATTATTACACCCAATCAGCACTATATATCAGCTAACTATACCCGCTTACTAAACGTAATGTTGCTGGTATGCGTTTTTTTAGTGATCACAATTTCGGCGCTGACTTATCTTGCCATCACCGCGAAACGCCGAGCAAAACAACTCCGTCAAACGGCCAATCAAATGTCTACTTTTTTCTCTAACCTGCATGGCATCGCCTACCGATGTCTAAATACGCCCGAATGGCCAATGCAGTTTATCAGTGATGGTTGCCTGCAACTCACGGGGTTCTGCGCAGACGACTTTATACAGGGCCGACAATCGTGGCGGAGCTTAATTCATCCAGACGACAGAGACGCGGTATGGCAAGCTGTTCAGTGTGCCTTGGACAAGGGTGGTTTATTCGAATTGGAGTACCGAATCCGAAGCAAAACTAATACACAGCTTTGGGTAAAAGAACGCGGTCAAGTGGTAGATCCACTCAATGACCATGTGGTTCATCTGGAAGGTATCATTACCGATATTACCGAACGTAAAAAAGCTGACTTTGACTTAGACGATACGCGATCGTTTTCAGATGCCGTGGTCGAAAACGCCGCCGAAGCCGTTATATCCGTAGATGGACGCGGCAATATAGAGACATTCAACCGAGCCGCCCAGAAGATGTTTGGTTACTCAGGCACTAGTGCCCATGGCCGAAATATTCGTAGTTTGATAAGCGGTGCAGATAACACCACGCGCTCAAAAAAAATTGAAGACTATTTAACGCGACGCATCAAACCTCCGATCGAGGGTCTTGAGTTTGAGTGCCTGAATGCAGATGGCACAATATTCCCAGTCCTTATTTCTTTCAGCATCGTCAAAAATCATGGGGAAAAAAAATTCGTTGCGCTGGTTCGCGATTTGTCGCGCCAGCGCGCTGCCGAAACCCAGTTGCGCGAACAACAAGATCTGTTAGCGCATTTAGACCGTCTGTATATGTTTGGCGAAATGAGTATGGGTATCGCGCATGAGGTGAACCAGCCTATCACCGCCATTTCTATATACGCACAGGCAGGAAAAAGACTGCTTGAAAGCAACAAGCAAGACCGCCTCGCAGAAGTCTTCGACAAGATTAGCGAACACACTAAACGAGCTGGTGACGTAGTTGAACGCATTCAAGCAATGACGCGTCGCCAAAAAAGCACACTGAAAATTGAAAATTGCAATACTCTTATTCAAGAAACGGCAGAACTAGCCAAGGCTGAATCGCAAACTAAAAACATCACAATAGAGCTTACTCTCGATCAGCAACGACACAATGTGCTGGTCGACCGTATACAAATTCAACAAGTCATATTGAACCTTTTACGCAATGGAATGGAGTCAATGAAGTTGATCGATTGTCGTTATGGTAATAAAATTAAACTCGTGACAAGGTTATGTCGCGATAATTGCATCAATATTGAGGTAATCGACAGCGGCACTGGGATTCCCGCAGATATTCAAGATTCCCTGTTCACACCGTTTACCAGTAACAAAATAACTGGGCTTGGTATGGGCCTCTCTATAAGTCAATCTATCGTGACTAATCATGATGGTCATCTAAGTTTTAACAACAACCCGACCTGCGGGGCAACCTTTCGCCTTACGCTTCCACTTGCCAATAAGAGAGATGTTGATGAATAAGCAAACAGTTTATATTGTAGACGACGACGAGGGTGTCCGTGAGGCGCTTAAGTTACTGCTCGAGACTGTGCACCAAGATTACCAAACATATGCATCACCAGTCGATTTCTTGGCGTCGTATGACGACCAGAAAACTGGCTGTTTAGTGCTCGATATACGCATGCCTGAAATGTCGGGATTGATCTTACAAAAAAAACTCAAAGAACTGAATTCGACCTTACCAATTATATTTATTACTGGTCACGGCGATATTCCGATGGCGGTTGACGCAATGCGAGAAGGCGCATTGAATTTTATTCGTAAACCGTTCCGCGAACATGAGTTACTTGATTGTATAAATCAAGCGTTGCAGATGGATGCCGGTAACCACGCAGAGCAAGACGAAAAACAAAAGTGTATCAATCTAGTAGCAACACTGACTGAGCGAGAAAGAGAAATTTTCAATCGCGTTAGCGACGGCGACGCCAATAAAGTGATCAGCTCAGACCTCGGTATCAGTCAGCGAACCGTAGAGGTACACCGGTCCAAGTTGATGAAAAAGCTAAAAGTTAACAATCTGGCGCAATTGGTACGCATCAAAATTCAATCTGAATCCGCGCTTTAAATGTTTATATTCTCCCCTAGAAAGACATCAGAACTGATTTATTTCACCATCAAAGCCCCTGCTCCATGCAGTAAATGGGCGTTCAATCAGCCACCTATCTTTTA
>JAFMHC010000053.1:0-647 GCA_017854775.1 Gammaproteobacteria bacterium
TCGCTAATTTAATAAAAGCGAGTGAACGTAAAGGGGTTAATCGCCAACTCTATTTTGTTAATTTTGGAGGTTGGGACACGCATAAGAACCAGCTTGAGCAGCATACCGATCTTGCTCAAAACTTAAGCGCGACTCTTGCCGGGTTTTATCAAGCCTTAGTCGCTAATGGCTTAGAGAGTAAAGTCACCACCTTTACCATGTCTGACTTTGGACGCAATTTAACGCCAAACTCAAGTGGAACTGACCACGGTTGGGCGTCGCACCAATTTATTATGGGTAAGCATGTTAATGGTGGCAGTGTATACGGTGATATCGCTGAGCAAAAATACGACAGCCCTTTGCTCCGAGGAGGAGTACCGTTTCCCACCACCAGCAATGAGCAAATGTTCAGTTCATTGGCGCAATGGTTTGGTGTTGAGAGTGCATCAGACCGAGAAACGCTGTTTCCTAATCTGAGAAACTTTTCTCAAGGAGCGGTAAACCCTAATCCTAATTATTTTTAAAAACAGAGAGCAGAGAGTAGTCAAGTTTTTGGCTATTTTTGAATTATTAAGAGAATCGAGTGATTCTTCCTGTCCAGTCAACCAACTCAAGCGAGTCGCGCAGAACAACGGGTAGGTCTTAGGCATTTGGGGTGGAGCCGACGA
>JAFMHC010000053.1:657-21970 GCA_017854775.1 Gammaproteobacteria bacterium
CGACGAAGTTTTCAATTGACTAGGAAACTAGGGGCCGTGTCTTGCCATTTGCCTTTCGTTTGAATTGAGCAAGCAATTGAGCTAAGTTGGATAGACGATAACTTAAATAACAAATTAACAATAACAAATTAACAAGACATCCATAATAAGGAGATACTCAGTCAGCCTATGCCAATCGATTCATTCAGAATCGCGAAGCAGGGTGCGTTGGAGCGTAATTGAATGTTTTTGATCGAACCAAGTCAAAATTTTATTAATTCTTGATTTCTAGGCGAGATGAGGCCTTGCTAATAGCTAGCAATGCTGGTTTTGGGGTATTACCTAGCGTTACCTATCCAAATAAGCTTTTGTGGTTGGCGGTCGACGGGATACGTTGATAATGCTTATCTGAATAAGTTTTCTTGACGATGTTTTCGGAGCCAACCCAGTGATTGAATTGCTGTTCAAACTTAGTCGTGAGAACCCTCCAGGCCTCTTGATTGAATGTCAGACGCTCTAATATCGGTGGCAAGGCATCATCGATCGCGCCACGCTTACCGTCTCTAATAATTCGCCCAGTCCAATCGATCAGTTCTAGGTATTCGATTAATCTGAATGGTATACCGATTATCTCGGCCTTACTGCCGACGAATGATTCGATTGTCTTCTTCTCGGGCTTGTTTTTCTCAAGAGCTTCAATGCGCTGTTTTACACAAGTGTGATCCGAAGTTTCGGGCGAATCAGACATTGACGCGCGTACTGGGTTCAGATCAACATAGGCCATACATGCAAGTAGTGCTCGTTCGTCTAGCAGTGCTTGGCTTTTGAATCTGCCTTCCCAAAAGCGGCCAGTGCATTGATCTTCAGCGTTTGCTTTGCGCGCAATTGCCTCATTAACAATGCGCATGTACCACGAGATATCACAGAGCCGAGCACGCCAAATTTCTATGTCCTTACTCAAGAACTCTCTTTGAATATCACTCAGTGGTTCTCCTGAAAGAAAGCGCTGAGACAGTGGGTTACCTGAGAACAGTGAGTGCCAACGGGTCACAACATTACGGCCAGACCATTCGCTGGCTAAATCAACACGAACGTGCAGAACTACATGATAGTGATTACTCATGACTGCATAGGCACACAATTTAATTGCAAAAGCCGCAGCCGTTGAATGTAGTTTTTCCTCTAACCATTGGCGGCGGTGTTCGTAGTCGTTGCCAGTGTGATGATCGACGCCACATAAAAAAGCGCGTCTAACGCAGCGGGCAACGCAATGGTAATAGTGTGTGTCATCTAACGAGATAATCGTGTTTCTAGCTCGAGGCATCCTTGTCTCTCCATTCATCCTTG
The DNA here is from genome assembly GCA_017854775.1 of Gammaproteobacteria bacterium. GTDB lineage: Bacteria > Pseudomonadota > Gammaproteobacteria > Arenicellales > Arenicellaceae > Arenicella. The sequence continues at coordinate 1,984 of JAFMHC010000053.1, forward strand.
AATATAACCAGAATGTCAGTTTAGAGGTTTAACTGCAACTGGTTTATGATGGATGTCCGTTCTATCGCGTTTCCGTTCTATCGCGTTTTGAAATCCCGTGCGTGCAAAAATGGTGCTCGATCCAATCGAATGGCCTTGGAGTAGCTATAGAGCCATGATAAGAAAGCAAACCAAGATAGACTGGTTGTTCACTGATTGGATTTTGTTGGTGTTTGGGAATCGCCGTTCTCAATCAATTCTTGCGTATAAACGCTTCGTTCCTCAAGGCAAGGGTCTTCCTTCGCCCTAGACATAGTTGAAAAAATCAATGTTCCTTGGAAGCGATCAATTTCTAGATGAAGTTCATGCCATGATTGATGATTTGGAAGAACTTGACGAAGTACTGCAGAAACAGCGCCGTGCGCCGGCATTGCCGTTGCGCGAGATAGAGTCACAATTGAGTTCCAGGGACGATGCGATACTGAAAATATATAAAACTCAGCACTACACATTAAAGCAGATCGGAGACTATTTTGGTTTGCACTACTCCCTAATATGTAGGATAGTGGCAAAAGACAAGACACGGCCCTTATTGCGAGAAGTATGAGATTAATAACTTTATTTTTACTTGTTCTTCCGTTGTTTATTGTTGAAGGCTGTACAGTGAAAACGCAAGATATGGGTGAATACGGTATTGATAGTTTTGCTCAAGTTCCTAAAACTTGTGAATTAGATTCTCAATGTAAAATCTTAACAGTTGGGTACGAAGATTGTGCAAACTATAGGTATATGGTTTATTCGTCGAAAACAATCTATGGCTCAAATGAGAACGCATTGGTCAGGGCAACTCAAGACTTTACTAATAGGGAGAAACAATCATTTATTGGTAAGCAGTGCGTCTTGATGTCTTCTGCCCCCGCAAAAGGTGCTTGTTATAAAAAAGCCTGTGAAATAGTGAAAACATGGAGATAAAACTTCTTACAGTTCATAAATTGCCTCACGCTTCGTGCGCTCGGACGTGTCTTCAACATGCCCGTTTGAAAGGCGTTAAGTTGATAAGCACGGTTATGAAGTCGGTTCCTATTTTTAGTGTTTTATTAACTCTTAGTTTTTCAGCAATTGCTGACGATATAACTGACCAATTAGTTCAAATGCGGAGTGAATTAGATGGGTCTTGTAAGTATGCCCAGACTCGTAAATTAAAAGATGATAAGCAACTTAGTTGTATTGTTTCCAAATTAGCTAATAGGTGCAACGAAATCGATGATTGCTATGTTTATTGTTTGGGTACAGATTTAGAAAGGATTGGGGGCGGTTGTGCACATATATGTAATTACCGAAACGAAGTACATTGGTTATACCCAAAAAACATCCGACAATGCGCCAGTGAATAAATTACAACTTACAAGGTCGCAAAGTTTGCTTCGTTCGGAGAGTGTAAACCCAAATCATTGCAGATATAAAGTTAGATTTACACTCTCTCGAAAGCCTGCTTTTTTTTAAAGACTTACAGCAAGTGTTCGAATGACTGTCCTGAATATTTTTTGGTTTTCTCAATTAATCTCAATGACTCTGTTATTTCCTAAATGAAAGATGCCAGTCACTCTGGGGTCACCTACAAAGCGACTCAGCTCGTCGCTAGAGGTTACAAAAATGTCTATTCCGACAATGCCTTGAATTGCATCGAGAGGCTCGGGGCTATATGAGGAATAATCACTCCCTAAGTAATGCTCATACGTTTGAGTTGCCAGCGATTCCTCGTCCGCCTGAGGAAAATTATTGTCGTCTTTTTTAAAGTAAATGCTTACTCTATACTTACCGTCTTTAATGAGTGCAGGCCTCTCTTGGTCATTCATTTTATAGACGAATGCTTGTACCTTGCAGTCATATTCCCTCGTTTCGTCACAAACAAACGCCGCTGCTTTTGGCTTTATATGTTGTTCTTCAATAAATTTTGATTTGGGCGTAGCGCCTACAATGCCACCCTTATTCTCATCGTTCTGATTTGACGTTTGCTTAACGTGAGTATCTTTTTCAGATCTATATGCTGATGCTTCCTGCTGATAAACGCGAAGTGACTCAATAGCAGCCTGTTTTTCTTCATAAGTTAAGGAACTTTGTGCTGACGCACAGCCTAAACAAAGAGCGTTGAGTGTTATAAAAAGTGTCAATCTTGCTAGTTGATTCATCGATTACGGTCCTATGTAATATCTTGCAGTGGCAACCTGGTAACCTTAGTATACAAACTTAAGGATTAATTTGTGCAGTAGGTCCGTGGCGGCAAAAATACTTTTAAATGTAAGCATCAGGCTCTGGTATCGAGGACGCTGTTCGATATGCATTCAGTGAATTTACCGGTCAAGACTGTGTTTCTCGCGTCCTTGGGTTCGCTGCACTGAAAAGTTTTACAAATTTCTTACATATTTCTGAAACCATTCTGACCTTCGTACGCGTTACACTTGGGACACTGTCATTGAACTGATAAACCAACCAGGTGACAACATGAGTCCAATAAAAAAATATTTATGCACGGCTGTAACATTTTTAGCGCTAACTCAAAGCGGTATTATTGATGCGAAAATAAGCAAGCCAATCGGTGATGCGAGAACCATAAGCGTCAACGCGGGTCTAGCGACTCCGGTAATGCAGGCGAATAGCGAAGGCACGGCTTTTTTGCGCGTAGCCTTAACCGGCTTTGAATTAGATTCGGGTATCCAGCGGCCACCTTTGAATGTGGCATTGGTATTAGATCAGTCATCGTCGATGAGTGGCGATAAAATCCAGCGTGCTAAAGAAGCAGCGATCATGGCCGTGAGCAAATTGTCCGCAAACGATATTGTCTCAATCGTAACTTACGATACTCGGGTGCGTGTGTTGGTTCCGGCGACTAAGGTGACCGATAAGAGCCGTTTGTATGACGCGATTCAATCGATTCAGGCGAATGGCAGCACGGCGTTGTTTGCCGGCACTAGTGTTGGTGCTAATCAGGTGAGCACTTACCTTAGCCAAGAACGCGTTAATCGCGTCGTGTTACTATCGGATGGCATGGCCAACGTTGGCCCCGATAGCCCCAAAGAATTGGGCGATTTAGGCCGAGCATTAGCTAAAAAAGGCATGAGTGTCTCAACCATCGGTTTGGGTTTAGGCTACAACGAAGACTTGATGACTCAATTAGCAAACTACAGCGATGGTAACCATGACTTCGTCAAAAACTCAGCTGACCTAGCGCGGGTGTTTGATCGTGAGTTTGGTGATGCAATGTCGGTGGTAGCACAAGACGTTGATATTGAAATTATCTGCGATGAAGGCGTCACGCCGATTCGAGTTGTTGGCCGCGATGGCACAATTATAGGCCAGCGAGTTACTACACGGTTTAATCAACTTTACAGCGCGCAACAAAACTATGTAATTCTAGAAGTGCGCGTGCCAGCCTCTAAAAATGCCAGCCAACGTCAGGTGGCCGAGGTAAATGTGTCGTACAACAATATGGCGACACAGAGAAAAGAAAAGAAAAGCGACTTAGTCGCTGTTCAATTTTCAGATAGTAGCGAAATGGTCAAAGGCGCTATTGATAAAGTTGCTTACGAATCTGCGGTTGAGCAAATCGCCAATATCCAAACGCAAAAAGCCCTGGTGCTTCGTGATCAAGGAAAGGTTGAGGAAGCGAAAGAGGTTCTGGTAAGCAATGCGGGTTATTTGGATAGAGCATCGACATTGATTTCGTCTTCAAAATTAGGCCGCCAAAGTGCTGAATCAAAAGCTGAAGCTGAGGTTGTTGATAAGGATGCCGAGTGGAATGAATCACGCAAGTCGATTAAGGCTAAGACTTATAAACGTTCTAAGCAACAAGAGCGTAAAGACCAACCTTATTAAAGGACTCAAATAGCTGTGCTACCATTGAGCCATATTGGCAGTACGATTGGTAGCACGGCTTATATCGTTATAAATCATCTTGAATTGAACACACCTTGAAAATACGTACTCGCATAATTCTTGTTTTAATTCTTTTTCTACCCTTGGCTTTGTTGGCATGGTTAGGCCAGCGCTCATTGATGCAAGACCGAATAGTGGCCGAACATCAAGCAACAGAACTGGCGGACGCGCGACTGCGTCAGGCACAAACGCTAGTGCATAGTTTTATCAACGAGCTGCAACAGAGTGCTGTCACCGACTTATCGTTTTTACAGATTCAAGACTCGGTAAGCAGTGACAATATTAATTTGATTCGTGAGGTGGTTAATAGCGATCCGTTTCTAGAACAGATATTCATCTTAGACCCAGAACGGATATTGTTGTTCCCTCAGGACACTTTAATACATTCGAATACTGAGCGAAGCTTTGCTGAATCGTTGTCGATGGTTTTGAGCGACTCAAATACGTTTCGAGTTAAACCACAGAGCGACGCTGTTTTGGTAACACCAAGCACCGATCTGAAGAGTAGCAATAGGGGCGACAGTCGCTATCCGAATCAGAGAGATAGTTCGTTTCCAAGCCTAAGGCGTAGCAGTAAAATAAGTAAGACTATTGCACAGAGCAATAACACATTACCTGACGCGGCTAGCTCTAGCGAAACAGGTTGGACTACTTGGGATACTGGCACCGAGACGGATATTTACCTTTGGCATCGCACGTCCAACAAAGTATTGCTGGGGCAAAAGTTATCATCGGCTTATTGGTTATCGCAACTTATTGCGCGGTTACCTTCGGGTGTTGAGGCTAATGAGCTTAAGGGCGCTAGCATACGTTTGGTGGATAAGCGCCAACGCATCATATATCAATGGGGCGACTTTGAAATAAAAGAGGCTTCGCCAAGTAACGGCGCATCGGCTCCGACATCTAAAGAGTGGCTGACTTATCCCTTAGATGGCTGGAGACTGGAGTACTACACACAAGTAACTAGCGTGGGTAATTCCAAGTCACTGATGTTCTATCTTTCATTCTTCAGTTTGCTGGCACTGGTCGGTATAGGTGGCCGAATGAGTTGGAATGAGTACCGACGAGAGATACGTAACGCTGAACAACGAGTGAGTTTTGTTAATCAAGTTTCGCACGAGCTAAAGACACCGTTGACTAATATTTGTATCTACGCCGACATGCTCGAATCTGAAGTGACACAAGAGGAAGTCCCGGACCCACTGCGCGTAAAAAAGTTCACCAGTGTAGTAACCTCCGAAAGCCAGCGCTTAGGGCGTTTGATAAACAACGTATTGAATTTTTCACGTGCACAGCAACAAAAAATAAGTGTGCATAAAACAGTTAACTCAGTAGATGAGGTAATTAAACTTACTCTGGATAACTTTGCACCTGCGTTCGCTACAAAGAGCATTAAAGTAGAAACTCAACTAAGCGCTCAGAAACCGGCGATGTTGGATTCTGAGTTGTTAGAACAGGTACTTAATAACCTATTTAGTAACATTGAAAAATACGCGGCTGAAGGTGGCCTCGCTCGAGTCGTTTCAAAAATAAGTGACACTCAAACGACCATATTAGTGTGTGATGCGGGGCAGGGAATACCCAAGGCATCAAGAGAGAGAATGTTCGAGCCTTTTGAGCGCGGCTCAGATTCTTTAGTGGAAGGTGTATCGGGCACCGGTATTGGTTTGAGCATCGCGCGAGACTTATGTCGTTTACACGGCGGCGACCTCAAGCTAATTGATAGTGAGCAAGGCGCTTGTTTCGAAGTGACGCTAATAACGGAGTCTGAGCAATGAAATTACTAATTGCCGAAGACGACACCCTAATTCGAGAAGGCTTGGTCGACATATTATCGGCAGAAGGCTTTGATTGTTTTGAGGCCAGAGACGGCCTGGTAGCATGGGAGAAATACCTAGAGATTAAACCTGATATGGTATTGCTAGACATCATGATGCCTGGGCAAGACGGCTACGCGGTCTGCCGAAAAATCCGTCAACAAGATGAACTAACCGCGGTTATGTTTATCAGTGCTAAGTCCGAAGAAATAGATCGAGTACTCGGTTTGGAATTAGGCGCTGACGACTATTTAATGAAGCCGTTTGGTAAACACGAAGTACTTGCGCGCGTTCGCGCCATCTTTCGACGTTTTAATCGAGCGGAAAAATCATCGACGCAGAATCAAGGTCATATTCAAGTGTTTACTATGCACGATCTGATCATCGACCCTACTCAACTCCGCGCTTTAAGAGGCGATCAGGAGTTTGATTTGAGTTTGAGAGATTGTGCAATACTGAATTTCTTACATCAAAACAGTAACAAGGTAGTGACTCGAGATGAACTGTTTAATGAGTGCTGGGGGCGAGACTATATGCCCAGTAGCCGGACACTAGATCAACATATTTCGCAATTGCGAAAGTTGATTGAAATGGACGCGAAGAACCCGGCCATCATTAGTACGGTGCATGGGGTTGGGTATCGGTTTGAGTCGGCTTGATGGGAGTAATACCGGACACCCGTTTTAGTACACCTTCTCTGGTTCGCGTGACATAATTAAATGAGTCTTCAATACGCTAGGCGAATGTTTTGCATTTTCAGATATGAATAATTTGTTTGCCCGAATCTTGAAAATATCCCAGTGCGATGCTGGATCACAAAACGGTTAGATTTCAATCGGAATACTTCATTTATACATAAAGAATAAAAGCAGCACTACTCTTAATCTTTTTGTTCTCGGGCGCACAGAAAACGCGCGCCTGTTTTAAAGATATTAGGTTGATGAACAAGATCGCTCGACAAGCCGTAATTATTATTGCGACTTTGACATATAGCTCATTCATTTTTGGCCAAGTGCGGGGTGATGAGGTGTTAGATCTAAGGTCTGATTTAGAATTAGTAAAAGAATATTGGGAATTAGATGGCTGGCCAAACCCCAAGTATCCCTCAAGCACATTAAGATTAGAAATCACCTATTGTGTGCTTTATTCGGTGACAATTACTAACCAAAGTGAACCAAGTAACATTCAGCTTGAATCTTCACATCCCAAAGGAAAATACCTAGGAATAACTGAACGGGCTTTAAAGAAATATCGTTGGAAAGCTACTGAGGCGAACAAAACTTTACAACCTGTAAGAGTCTACGTAATGTTTTGGCTATCGTTTAATGATGGAGAAATTAAATGTACTTAGAACCTAAAAAGTTTGCCACGTTCATTGCACTCGCTGTGTGGCACGGCGATAAAGCCGAAGGTGTTATGACTCTATGAGAAAAAATAATAGTGGCCACCCACTTCTAGCCGGAAGCCTCCGATTCTATTCGGGCACGCATCCAGGCATCGAAGTTCATTCTTATTAGAGAGGCCTTAAAGTATTCAAATGACTATCCTGATAATATTTTTTCAATGATTTAATACGCTAAGCCGGTAGGCTTTATCTCGATACCCGTAAGCTCCCTCAAAATACTCCAATTCTCGTAAGTTGAATCCAAAAGCCCAAATTTTGTATCTAAGTTAATAACAGGACTATTTAACTTTAATATAAAGAGAGGGCAATTCAATGAGCGCACTAGCAACGACAACTTCATCCACTTCGAGCAGCGAATACAAGGGCCATGCTTTGGTTTCTTATATTTTGCTAGCCATCGGGTTGTTCACCGCCATTCCACTATTGTTGGGTGCGATTTGGGCAATGATCCAAAAGAGTGGTGCTTACGGCACGATCTACCACAGCCATTTGGTTAATGCCACGCGGGTTTTCTGGTGGAGCTTATTTTGGACGATTATTGGCGCCATTTTTATTGTGGTTGGCGTGGGCTTGCTAGTCTGGTGTGTCACCTGGTTGTGGGTACTTTACCGAGTGATTAATGGCTTGGTGAAAGTGTTGGCAGACGAGCCTTACCCTCTGTAACGAATGTAACAAAAACCGCTGGGTGTGACTCAATCGAGCAACTGACCCAGTAGCAAACCACCGCGCCGTGCGCAAGCGGCGCAACTAACTTTACTAGTAACCTAACTATGAGAGGACATTATGAAGACTTTAAAACGAAACCTATTATTGACCTTTGCATCGGGCCTCACGGCTTTGTTGCTGAGCGGCCCGGTACACGCACTCACTGCTGGCCAATTTGATTTTTCGGACTTGTCAATGCAATACGGCGAGCCCAAAGTGGAGGTCAATCTCAATGCGAACCTAATGCAAATCATTGGCCGTTTTGCTGACCAAGAAGACCCCGAAGTGGCGGAGATTTTATCCAAACTTGAAACCATACAAGTGCGTATTTACGACTTGAATGAGGACCTTGAAACGGCCAACGCCGCGCTTGATCGAGTGAGTAATGAACTCAAGCTGGATAGCTGGGAAACCTTAGTCACCGTGAACGACAATGAAGAGAACCAAAAGGTGCGCATCTTCAGTAAGTCCACCGACCAAGTGATTGACGGCGTGGTGGTGATGGTGGTCTCGCCTGAGAAAGATGGTGGCGAGGCGGTGTTTATTAATATTGTTGGCGAGATTGACCCAGCCAACATCGCCAAAGTAACTGACAAAATCAACATTGAGATTAACTAGTCATGAAATTTTTAAAAGGTTGTTTAATCGTGGTGGCCACGCTGGTGCTTATTGGCGGTGCAGGCTACCTTTATGCCTCTAGTGGGGTTAAATCTAAACCAGGCTATGCTGAACTGGTAATGCCAAAAGGTAACTCGGTGAATGCCTTAGTCTCGGTCAAACTCGGCCCTGGCGGGGTTGGGCCGGCCAGATGGGTATTTGATAAAATCGTCGAGAACTCAGACCATAAGATCGACGCTGAAGCACGTGTTGTTCAGGATGTGCTAGCAGACCTCAACGGTGTGCAGCTCCGCGTTTATGAAGTCGCCAATAATCGGGAGGCGTTCGATGCTGCGATTGCTGAATCGGTGGCGGCTTTGCAGGCACAGAATTGGCAGACACTGGCGAAGGTATACGAAGATGATGAGCGTGTGGTAGTTATGCACAATGGCAACAACACCCAGATTGACGGTGTATCGGTAATGGTCAGTACGCCAGAGAATGCGGTGTTTATTAACCTAATCGGCCCGTTTGATGGGCAAGTTATTGCCGACGCGGTGAGTCAACTGCATTGAAAACGACAACACTGAATTTGCTTAATTCTCGATTTCTAGATGAGGTGAGGCCTTGATAATAGCTAGCAATGCTGACACGGTTAGATCAGTCGCTGGCTAAATCAACACGAACGTGCTGAACAACATGATAGTGATTGTTCATAACTGCATAAGCACACAATTTAATAGCAAAAGCCGCGGCCGTTGAATAATGCTTAGCAGTTATACGTATATTATCTATGTAGAAAACTCCTTGTAACTGGGGCTTCTTTTCTAGCCATCATCGTCTATCGACGTGAGCGGTATAGTAAATGCTTGATAACCCTTAGTCATATAAAATGGATTGTTCCATGCATCAGGCTCTGGGGTGCCGCATTTAACAACAGCATTGACATCTAGCTCGAGATTTACTTCAACTTTTAGTTTATTACTACTCTTGTCGTTATTGCCAGTTTCAGGTTTACTCGTTACTACATAAACCTTGCATGCTCTTGTGCCATTTACTATGAAGTCGAATGCGCTTGTCCCACTGCCAGAATCTTTCAATTCACATAGTTCAATATGTGTTTCGCCAGAGGCAAGAGTCGCTCCGTATACATAGCTGTTACGAGTGCCAGTCGTCGCTTTAAATTTCTTATAAGTACTGCCGTCTTCTGTGACTCCATTAAGTTGCGTCGAACTCCATTTACCGTCCCATGCCCCAACATAGTTCTTAAAGTTCAGCATTATTTTAAATTTGGGGTCTTTGCAGGCCAGCGCAACGTCATAGGGGAAAAACATTAGAGCTAGAAGAAAAATAAAATTGTACTTAGAAGTTGGTGCTATCAAGATGAACTCCTTTCAAGGTTATTAGTAATTCGTAGTACCGACGAAACTAGCAATCTAGTTCACTACTGTCCAGTTAAAAGTTCGAAAAAAGAGTCTTCTCCGCTTCCATGGGGTAAGTTGGTAGTGCTTATCCGAATAAGTTTGCTTGACGATGTTTTCTAAGCTAACCCAGTGATTGAATTGCTGTTCGAACCTATTGGTGAGACTGCTCCAGGCCTCTCCATTGAACGCTAAGCGCTCTAATATCGGCGCTAAGCTACCATCGATTACGTCACGCTTATCCCCCGAGTGCAGCTGCTCACCCCCAATAATTCAGCCAGTCCAATCAAACGCTCGATTCAAACTTCACATTCTTCTCGCGCAAGAAAAATTTAACTCATTTTGTAACCTTTTAGCTGCTGGTGCGTATTACTTACTGAAGGGCAACAAAAATACACACATGGGGCCACACATTCCATGAAATATTTGTTTCTAACAAATGAAACCGTTAGCCAAGAAATGAGTAATACACGAGCAAATGCAAGAACGAACGCAGCAGACAAAGCCCGAGTAAAATCTTGATTATAACCGCGTGAAGCAGAAATAAAGATATCCAACCGCAGCTTGTAAATAGTGCGACTAACATTTACCAGAGAGAATATTATGAAAATTTTAAAACGACATTTAGCACTGAGCCTAGCCGCGCTACTACTCAGCGCCCCGGCGTATGCGATTAATAAAGGTCAAATTGATTTTGCTGATTTGTCCGCCTTTTACGGCGAGCCGAAAGTTGAAGTCAATCTCAGCAGCAGCCTTATGAATGTTATTGGCAATTTCGCGGATGAAGAAGATCCTGACGTGGCCAATATTTTGTCTAACCTCGAATCAGTTAAAGTGCGTGTGTATAAGTTGAATGGCGAACTTGAAAAAGCCAACTCAACTATTGACCGAGTCAGCGGCGAGCTCAAAACAGACAACTGGGAGACACTGGTTACAGTGAACAACAACGAAGAAAACCAAAAGGTGCGTATCTTCAGCAAATCAACCCTCAATGTAATTGATGGCGTAGTGGTGATGGTAGTGTCTCCTGAAAAAGACGGCGGCGAAGCGATATTTATCAATATTGTGGGCGAGATCGACCCTGAAAACATCGCCAAGGTTACCGAGAAACTCAATATAGAAATCAACTGAGTCTGCCCATTCACTAAGCCTATTTATTAACCAAGCCAAACTATTCACAATGCCTATGAATGCTTTAAAAATTAGTCTAATCATCGTCGCATCGTTGTTGTTACTGAGCGGTGCCGGATACCTGTATGCATCGAGTGGCGTTAAGTCCAAATCGGGCTACGCCAAACTGGTTACCCCACAAGGACCATCGGTTAATACCTTGATTTCGGTCAACATAGGGCCCGGCGGGGTCGCGCCGACTCGTTGGCTGGCAGGCAAGATCATGGAGGCTTCAGATAGTGAACATGAAGTTCCAGCAATTGTCGCTAAACGGCTATTGAATCAGCTGGAAGGCCTACAGCTTCGCGTTTATGAAGTCAGTGGAAACCGACAGTCATTCGATAATGCTATCGCTGAATCCGTGACGTTATTAAAACAAAAGAGTTGGGAAACCATGGCGACAATCCGCGACGGCGATGAGCATATTGTGGTGATGCACACTGGCGATGATGAGCACATTAATGGTGTATCGATTATGGTCAGCACGCGGGACAAGGCCGTGTTTGTTAATCTAATCGGCCCGTTTGATCCGCAATCGATTGCCGACGCTGTGGGGCAAATAAAATAGATTGCGTGATAAAAAAGGAGGGAGGGGAATAGATGGCTCTGAGTATATAGCGCTTAATTTAAGCGCTATATACAATGCAACAGCTTGCTTATTAACTGCAAAGCATTTTTTTACTAAACTATGGCCAAGACTGCAAAAATATAGCAGTGGCGCTAGCATCAATACATGTACAGTTTTGATAGCTAATTTCTTGACCATCACTAACTCTGGTGCCGGTAATAGTCAAACGACGCATTCCCACATGTAGCAGGGCAGAAGGCGAGGTGTTGTCGGCTTCCATACCCATTAGGTGCGGTGTTCCAGTTCGGGTACCAATCCATTTGCCGTGGGCCCCAGAAATTAGAACTAGCTCTCCAATGGCTGGCGCGAGGAAAGGTTGCACGACGGAGACGTTTTTCAGTTCTCCTAGATCGATATAAGTACTCAGTTCAGAGCCAATTGCCACGGCGGTTTTGTTAGCATTTATCATGCTTACGGTAAGGCCGAAGGTTGGTGAATCACCGTCAGTTAAACAACGCATCCAGTGTGTTTGAAATGGTTGACCATCGGCTCCTCTTGCAATGGCGTAGTAGGTTCCGCCGACTGTGAACGGCGTTACGATCTCTCCACCCGATAAGGCCATATTATAGAAAATATCCAGCCCGAGTGTTCCCACTGAATATGTGCCTGATGCGCCTTTCATGGTGGCTGGCACTTCTATTGGTGCATCAGCTATGTATGGGTACACATCTACGTTTTGAATTGGTATTGGTATTGCTTGCATGATTTTTCTCCGTAAAAATTAGACTTATTTATGAATTAAAGCGCTTCAACTTTGACCTTATGTGATCCGTGGGCATCAATAATTGTGATTGTGTCTGCGAGATCAATTACGCCATAGCCGGATGAGTGACTCACGGCGTAATTCGTGACCAAGAAATAGACAATGCCAGGTACTTTTTCCATCAGCTTGTAGGTGTTTGGTTCGCCGTTAACGGCTTCAAACGACAATACCCAAGGCGCACTTCCATAAAAACAACTGGCAAATAAATTCAGTACGGGCGCGCCGCTCTGTCCGTCGTACGGCCTCTTGTAGGCTTTGTAGTCGATTTGGGCTGCGGTGCAGAGTCGGGTGGTACCAGCCTGCGATTGGACTTCGGTGTCAGTAGACATAATTGCTCCTTTAAATGAAATGATTTGGTAACAAGCCCTAGACGTCAGGACAAGGTGTAACTTTTGAGACCTCAAAGCAGCGCTCCGAGATCTCAGATTAGAGATTGTTTAGACTTTTTCCACCGTGCATTTGTAGGTGTTGTCTCCAACCGTGAAATTACCGGTGCCATTCCAGTTTTTGTCGACTCCATAATCAGCCTTAAATTCTGTTAAATAAGTACCGATAGCGGGTGGTGCGAATGAAACTGCAGCCTGCCCAAACACCGCACCGACATTGACAATATCCTTAAATCCAGTGCTGTGCGTAGTGCCTTTGCACGACGAAGTAAAACTGGGGGAATGCGCGGTGCCTTGCAGAATTTTCCCCTGAGCTTGACCGCTCAAGGTTTGATGGATGGGGTCGACCGCTAGCCTTAGGATCATTGATCCGCCGCCGACAACTTCAGATTCGTATTTAAGGTTTACTAGATATAAAGCATCATTATTTGACATTGCGTTTTCTCCTTGCTGATTGCTCAGCTGTTTCTAATCAAAATTTCGAATATGAAATACAAATTCCTTTGCAAACAATTTTGAGAAAATAAATTACTACTGCTCTCAAACACATTAGCAAGGCCAGATGGCCCTTCAGTCTAGAGCAAGCCGTATCTTTAGCCTGCCTTCCATATCGATGGATAAATACGTTAATACAATAATGTTCTTTACGGTATTACACCTTATTACGATGTCCGCGAGACGTGTCCGTATGAGCGTTAGCTTTGCCTTTTTCTATTAGTAAAACTAAGCCTCTCCCGTAGGCTAGTGGAGTAATAGCGGACATAGATGGATACCTTATCGAAAGCAAGCCATTTCATCCCGTCGCTTTATTCGATTTTTTCTGTTTTTAACCAAAGCCGCCATTCGTTAATAGAAAACTCATGTATGATGTGGCCGCTGAGATTCTGAGGTCATCTTTTTACATCGCTACAGTTTATTTCGCGCGAGTTAGCGGAGAGAATATTGTTGTTTCACGGCCCTTAGAAGCTTCGCATCAGCGGCCTCTGTTATTCAAAAGAGATATATTTCATATCAATGAAAGAAAATTAGTAGACCTCTGTGACGCTTGGGTTTTCTTTTATGCGCGCTGTTATAACCATAAAGTCTAAATTAGGAACTATAAAAATGACAAAAAGAATATTGCTGCTATCGTTATTAGTTTTTCTTGCATCATGTACCTCAATGAAAGTTGCTCCGCTTGACCCAAATACTGGGCGGTTTCCTACAAAAGCTGTTGCAAACGTCGTAAAAAGCGAAAAGGTAGAGCTAGATGAATTAAGGTCGCTGCTCTTGTTGCCTGACAATGACTTTTTTAAGGGACAAATACGAAATATAAACTATTTCGATAAAGCCATTACCTTAGATGATTTGGAAACTTTAATTGTCCAAAATGATCTGTCGGATAAAGTACCTTCAGTTAGGGACAAAATAGGTATCAACAAAGCATACAAAGCATATAAACCATTCTTATGGTTGAGATTTGATGTGCGAGAGGAGAATGGGAAGTCTTATGGTCAGTTAGTTCTTACCAAGCCTGATACATTGGAAGATATTTTCATTGTTGAAAAACACTTTGATTATGTTTGGGCAGGTGTAAATGATCAAAACACCTGGTACCCATTGTTCAATGCATTAGTAGACTATATTGATGAAAATTCTGGCACTTGGGCATATAAAAAGTAGTCACTATATTTGATATGAGCAGGCATGAGCCCATGCTCGTGCTTGCGACGAACGCATGACTGTCAGCACACATCTCGAAAATTCGGTTTTTAAAAATCTTTAAAGACAATGCGCAACAGCTAATCAAAGACGTCATGCGGTTAAGAGACAGTGTGGGCATTCAATCGATCGCGGAAACGAGAAATGCATTTATCAATTAATTTACACGCGGATTTCGATCTAAACCCCTTTTTTTCGTCTAGAACTCGTATTCGATATTAAATCGAACGATATTGTCTGGTTTAGAGCTATCAAAGCTAAATAAGGCCGCGGTACTCCAGAATAAGTTTTTACCTCCACCAAACTTGAATTGCCCAGAAAAACTTGGGCCAATCGCGTTAGTACTTTGGCTTTTGAAGTATTCAATACCTGGTTCGAAGGATGCTTTGTGGCGATATCTGAGCTGTGTTGCCAGTTCGGTTTCTAACTCATCATCAATAGTCGGACCTGTTTCGTAGGCTAAGGTAATATTTGCGGTGCCGGTCCATTTCCCCCAGTCATGCAAGACGATTAATGTTGAGCCGAATTCCCATATATCAGCATCGGTTTCACGTTCAATTTCAAATAGCAGGCCCCAGTCATTATTAAATTCACCATGCTCGCTCAGTTGGTACTT
Source organism: Gammaproteobacteria bacterium (assembly GCA_017854775.1). Lineage (GTDB taxonomy): Bacteria > Pseudomonadota > Gammaproteobacteria > Arenicellales > Arenicellaceae > Arenicella. Next base: position 17,105 of record JAFMHC010000053.1, read on the forward strand.
TGCTTCGAATTCGTAAGCCGTTATATCAAAATTTTGTTCGGAACTATTTGTCCCACTAAGCCCTAGCTCTAATAGCCAGTGGTCATTAATTGCTTGCCCATACGAAATGGTGTGTCTCTGCTGTTTGTCAGATTTTGTTCGATTATCGTGCTGTATAACCAATTCGTATTCGAGTTCGTTCTCGAGTTGTTGCACATATGGGTTGTAAATATTTTTAACTGTGTTGCCAGCAAAACTATTAGTAAAAACCAAGGTTAGAAGTATCGTGATCCCCCGCCAAATTTTCTTCTGAATCATTTTAAGCTTGCTCCGGCGTACGACTTTTTTGCATAAACGTGACCAGCGATACGCTAGTGATTATTAGTATGACGGTAGAGTAGAGCACTACTTCTGGATAGGTTGGAGTGGCTTCATAGCCTAAAACAGCATACGTCAGTTGTCCTAAAATCGAGGATTCTGAAAGGATCCAGCCTGTATCCCACACCGGCTTCGACGCTGATATCCAGTCAACTTGAATTAGTAGCTGAATGGCTTGAGCTGATATTCCGGCTGCGATTAGTGTCAGTAAGGCAATTTGAAGTTTCTTTGATGTTGCAGGGCGCCAGCTACTAATGGCTACGTAGCAGAGTACCCCGAAGCTTACGCCAATCATCAGTCCGATAAACCCGCTGGTCAATGCCTTGCCGATATCTCCTTGTGATTGAAAGAACCCGGTGTAGAAAATAATCATTTCGGTTAGTTCTCGAGTTATCGACAGTGCGATGACTACAGTCATAACCGGTACGATGCAAAGCTGTTTTTGCAGAATAAGTAAACAACAGATCACTAAGAGACAAATGCAAACAATGATCTGTATTGACGCATCTAAAACTTCTTGGCCGGCGTAGTCGAAGGTTTCGCCGACGGCGCTAAAATTGGCGGCATAAAAGATAGCGGCGATGCAGCCTATTGTTAAACCCATCCAAAGCCAATTCAGGCCGTGTTTACTTTGATTGGACACACATAATAAGACACTCAGTAAAGCACCCGCTTCAAGCGTTTCTCTGAGCACAAGGATGATGATGTCGAGTAGCATGGTCAGTTACTCTGCAATGATTTTGCCGAGCGCGGTCGACATATTAAACTCACCAAAAAATGGGTATTCACCGGGATCTAATGGGCCAACAAAAATGATAGCCTTACCGTTGCCGACGATTACTTTTTCTCGATTCAATTCATAACTCTCAAACTCTTCAGGAGTAGGGTCTTGATTGATCACTAAAAGTTTTACTTTCACGTTGGCTGGAATGACTACCTCAGCTGGATAAAATAAGTGGTCACGAATTCGTATTTCAATAATAGGGGTTGCTGCGCTAACGTATTGCGTAAAAATTAGAATGGCCACGAGCAGGCTATAGGTTGTAATTTTTTTCATTATCATAAATCCATACGTCTTAACTGTACTTTTGGTAGCGTCACGGTCACCGCTAAACCGCCTAATGAAGGCGACTCAGAAAGCTTAATTTCTCCGCCGTGAAGCTGAACAACATGGCTGACGATTGATAGGCCTAAGCCGGAGCCGGTAACCCCTGACGTATGTCTATCGCCACCGAGGCGATAGAAACGATCGAATACTCGTTCATAATCTGACGCCGGGATTCCCGGGCCGGAGTCTTGAACTATTATAGTAATGCTAGCGTCATCCGAGTCCTTAATGGTAAGCCTAATGTCGCCAGAATCGGGCGTGTATTTGCTGGCGTTCTCAAGCAGATTTTTTAGTAACATTGAGAGGGCAAACTCATCGGCTTCAATTTTGATATCCTCACCGATAAGCTCAACCGTCTGATGCTTCTCTTCAAGTGCTGAAAAAACATCTATTAAGGACATCTGGGCAACGGTTTTTAAGTTGCATTCAGTTAGCGTTCTTCGAAAGGTTTCTGGAGTTAGTCTATAAAGTGCCAGTATCTGTTCAATTGAGGCTTCCATGCGTTTAGCGCTTGCTTGAAGATCGGCAATGTTTTCATCCGCGGTCTCTATACCTTGGGAATGGTTATGCAGACTAATCTTGAGTGCTGCCAAGGGTGTTCTGAGTTCGTGTGCCGCGTCGGCTGCAAAACGCTGTTCACGCTCGAAGGCTTCGGAAAGTCGAGCAAACAAGGTATTGGTTGATTCAACCACCGACGACAGTTCGGCTGGAAGCCCATCGGTGCTGATTGTGCTTAAGTCGTTCGCGCTTTGCCTATGCAGTTTGTCAGCAAATTGTTTTAATGGTCTTAAGCCGTAACCAACGATCAACCAGACAAGCGTTGCAATAATCGGCAACACCCAGACTATGGGCAATATAGACTCCAATATTATTCCATCAATAAGCTTTCTGTATAAATCATATCGCTCGCCATACATGGTAACAATATTTGAACCGGGGTCTTGATGCCAGATCACTCGCCACTGCACGCCATTGGAATTGACAATATGAAAGTCAGACCTAGAATTTGCGATGGCCGTGATTGGCGCATTTTCGGATTTCGCGACTAATTTATCGTCATCCCAAAGCTGAAAAATCACGTTACTTTCAAATGTTTCGGCGTCTAAAGTAGCATGATTTTTATACAATTTTGTGGTCGTCTTAGCCATATCGGCCAGCCTTTTATCCAGTAAAACTCTGCCTGCATCGGCACTTCGGGTATAACCGTTTAGAGCGGCACCAAAATTGACAATACAAATCGTAGATAGAAGGACAATAATTAGGTAAAGACGAATCGATTTCATCGATATGCCTTAGTTTGACGATGGGGGAGAAGACGGGCTTTTCTGCTCATTGTTAATGGTATAACCTAAACCTCGGATAGTTCGAATAAACTCCGATGGTAATTTTTTCCTTAGGTTACTGATGTGAACTTCGATTGTATTGCTACCAATCTCTTCTCCCCAACCATATAACTTACTCTCAATCATGTCCTTGGTTTGGACTCTGCCTGCGTTCTCCATTAACGCCTTTAGAACCATATACTCTCGACGGGTAAGAGAGAGTGGCTGCTGGTCTAGATGAACCGTTTGAGCGGCAACATCTAAATCGACGCCTTTAATACAAATTTTATTGGTTTTAGTGGTGCTAAGCCTTCTGGCCAAGACCCGCAGCCGGGCAAATAACTCAGCCATATCAAACGGTTTTTCGAGATAGTCGTCGGCACCAACATCAAGTGCATTTACCTTGTCATCTATCGAATGCCGTGCGGTTAAAATGATGGTAGGCAAATCAATATGTGTTGCCCGCAAGCGACGAAGAACTTCTGTGCCGTCGATGTCAGGTAAGCCAAGGTCTAAGATGACTATCTCAGGTTTAAAGCTACTTAGTGCCGCTATTCCTGCGTGCCCTGATAATGCAGGATGAACAACAAAGCCCTCAACATTGAGAGCTTTGCATAATGCCGAGGAGAGCATTGGGTCATCTTCAATTAACAGTAGTTTCATTTGTTAACAACAGTTTCATTTTTACTTGATGCGATTTAGGATTTCGATTATAGCTTTTTCTGAATTCCGGCCAATGCTAAATCAATTTCTGTACGTCGACCGGCGTCAGCGATATTTCGACCGGGCCTTGGAGCGGCTTGTAGCGCTCGATCAAAGTAGACTTGAGCATCACTATACTTCTTTTTACTCACTAAAAAGTCGGCGTAGAAATAATTCGAGTCAATCCCTGTTGGGTTTATCTCTAAGGCTTTGGTCAGATATTGTTCAGACTTTTTCTTATCGCCAAAGGCAATTGGCCAGCCTGGTACGCTGTTATACAGAACGCCCAAACTGGTGTAGGCCGAACCATTCAAGGCCTTGTCATTAAGTGCAATCGCTGTTTCAAGGTGCGTTTTCGCCGCTTTGGCTAGACTTAGTGCACCTAAGCCTCCTTTAGCGCCTGCCAGTGTGGATTTTATAATGCCGGTCCAAATCTGGATTTCGGCATCATCAGGGTTGTTACTTAAGGCCGCGTCGCCTTTCACAACTAAGGCTTCAAATGCTTTGATCTGATCCTTGTCTTTAAGTTGATAATTGGCAATAGCCCAACCGGATTGGAGCTGGTTCAGAAGTGACTCTGAATTCTGCGCAAATACACTCTGTGAGAATGCAATCAGCACTGCCAGAGCGCATAATATTTTGAGTTTTGAGAGTATTTTGAGTTTTGAGAGTTTCATATTGGATCCTGTTAGTTTTCTATTTTGTATACTTTTTAATAATCGCTAGCTGCTTGATCAGTGAACCATCAACAACGCCTGGAAAAAGGGAGTTAATACGTACGAAAAGTTTTTCTGGCCATCCAATGTATTTGCGCACTGGGCTTGAACTTTTGAGCGCAGCGACAATAATTTCGGCTATCTTCTGAGGTGTATCTACGCCGTTACCCAGTTCCTTATTTAGCGCATTGGCGCTATTAGTATTCATTGCTGTTTCGGTCGCTCTTGGCGCGATATAGCTAACCGCAATATTGGTATCAGCGAGTTCTCGACGAAGTGATTCTGTGAAGCCCCTTAGCCCAAATTTGCTTGCGCAATAGGCAACAGAACCTGGCATGCCAATACTTCCAAGAATTGACCCTACGTTGATTAATGCCGCTTCTGGTTTTGCTTTTAAGATTGGTAGAATTTCTTTAGTAAGCAGCATTGGCATTGTCAGGTTGAACGAAATCATATCGACAAGCTGCTGTTCGCTCATTTGAGTTAACAGAGATAGCTGATTAATGCCTGCCATGTTGATTAGCGCGTCGGCATCATGCGCGGATCTAAGCACACATTGCCTTCCTGCTAAGGTCGCTAGATCGGCAACGATCACTTGATGGCTTAGCCCTTCAGATGAGGGCCTGTCTGATGATGCCCCGTTCGATGAGAGCGACTCGAA
>JAFMHC010000002.1 GCA_017854775.1 Gammaproteobacteria bacterium
CACTTCAATCCTAATCAGTTGATTTTAATGTGATAAGTTAACGGGACAGCAGTGAGGGGAAATAAAAATGAAAATCGTCAATAAGCTTCTAACTGCCTTATTTGTCATAGGCCTAAGCGCGGTGTCGACTGCGTCATACGCAACAATAACATTTAGCCAGAATGTTACGCCGGATGTTATTTTTGGTTCTGGAAATTCTAATGGGAATTTCACCATCGACAGCCGTGGAGTAATCGAACTGGGTCTACGCGCGAAAATACCGTTCGCAGGAACGATAAATAGCAATGGAGATGGTACGTATAGTTACACACTTGCCGAAACCGATCATGACAATGATGCGTCGACACCCAATCGTTGGAATTTTGATTGGACCGTAAATATTGATTCAAACAATAGCTCAGCGCTCAACTTGGAGGATTATACCTACGAACTAGGTCTAGATTCGGACCCAAGCTTGGCTACAAATTTTCTAGTCTTTAATCCTATTACGCCAACCGCTGAAACGCCCTATTTTGATCATAGTATAGGTAACAATTCAACCGGTAACGGCGCAGGCATTGAAGCGCCGTCTGGAAATGGCGCTGCGTACTCATCGCTGTTGGCTGCCAACAATGTTTTGCAGCAGTCATGGCGCTACGCCTTTTTTGCAGGTTCCGAACCTTTGAATAGCTATGACCCTGAAGTCGCCGGCTCGTACGTAATATATTTGCTTGCTCGAAATACGCAAGGTGCCGTTGTCGCCAGAACTGAGATACAGGTGCTTATTGAGGGTGCCTCAGCATCGCTTGCAAATGATGTAACACCAGATGTTATTTTCGGCTCTGGAAATGCCAATGGCAATTTCACCGTCAATAAAAACAATGGCGTAGAGACAGGCTTAAGAGCGAAAATACCCTTCTCTGGGGTAACTAATTTCAATCGTGACGGTACTTATAGCTACAGCCTTTCGGAAACAGATCATGATGGCATTGGCGCATCGGCTAATCGCTGGAACTTCGACTGGACCGTCAACGTGGATGCCAGTAACGGTGGCACATCCAAACTCAATCAGTATACCTACGAAATCGGGCTGGACGGCGATCCAAGTTTAGCTACCGACTTTCTAGTATTCGATCCGATTACACCGAGCCCCGCAACACCATTCTACGATCATTCCATCGGCAACAATGCAACAGCCAACGGCGGTGGTGCCGAAGCTAGCGATGGTCCCAGCTACACGGATCTTTTAGCGGCAAACAGTGTGCTGCAGCAATCATGGCGCTATAGTTTTTTTCCAGCCGGAGCATTAGCTAGCTACAACCCCACAGCTCCTGGCACTTATGCTGTTGCTGTTTACTTACTAGTTAAAGATCAGAGCGGCGCGGTGGTGTCGAGAAGCGACATACAAGTTCTGATTGGCGGCGCCTTAGCCGCACCAGAACCACAACCTGAACCAGAAAAGGACCTCAGCTTATGCCCAGTCGTTAAGACCCAAATGGGCAAAGTTTTTGTGTTCTGTTTATAGTAACTGCTTGTCATAACAACGAGGTTTAGCCGTCTGCCCACCAATTGGTGGGCAGACGCACTGCTCATAAGTCATTAAGTTGAATGATGACGCTATTGCGGATGTAGCCCCTTCACTCAACTGCGTCTAAAGCTGAAAAATAGCGCTGGGTTTACCATCTTTTTGTTTGGCGGACTGGTAACTTGGCACTTGCTTAATACGTGCGACCCACGCTTCGCAATTGGGGTATTTTTCTTTCAGCAGACCTTTGCTATGCGCGGATTCTATTGGGTAGCTCAACATCATATCCGCGGCGGTGATTGACTCACCGGCGAACCAACCGGTTGCGGCAAGATCGGCCTCGGCTTTGTCTAATAGTAATTTTAGTCTTGGTTCAACCATTGCGCTAGTGGCCTTAGCAAGCACTGCTTTGATCAACGGACGAATCAAAGCCGGAGAGCGTTTTTCAAGAGTTTGAAATACAATACTCATTAATAACATGGGCATAAAAGAGCCCTGCGCTGCATGAAACCAAAACAAATAGTCTGTTCTTGCCGCTGAATTTGCCGCCGGCCGTAAGGGCGAGTCAGGGTGTTGATCTAAAATATAATCAAATATTGCGCTGGTTTCCGCTAGGTTTAGATCACCGTCGGTGATAACCGGCGACGTGCCTAATGGTGAAACCGCTTTATAGTCTGCCGGTGCTAGGCTTGTTTTTTTATCTCGCTGATATAATTTAAGCTCATAGTCAGTGCCCAGTTCTTCGAGCAGCCAAAGCACACGGTATGATTGTGAGTATTCGAGATGATGGAGGCTTAGCATGGTTGTTTCCTGTTTCTAAAACATAGCGTTGAGCTTGCTAGTTTAAGCTTTTATGCGGTTTGTGTGCGGTAAATTGTAGCGGGCGATGCGAATGCTGGTTATTTGAAATAACGGGTTTTGTGCCGGAGAGGTTTTAAGGCGAGATAATATTTCCTGCTAATTTGAATCTAAAAACGGTAAAACGGCATCTAAGCGTATAAGGACATTATTTAAATTCACGCTAACACGAGGGAAACTTTATGAGCGCATTAATTACCACCACGTCTAATATCGGCAGCAACGAATATAAAACCCACGCATTGGTTTCCTATATTTTATTAGCAATCGGTTTATTTACCGCGATCCCGCTGCTTTTCGGCGCGATTTGGGCAATGATTCAAAAGAAAGGCGCCGTCGGCACCGTTTATCATAGCCATCTAGTTAACGCCACGCGGGTATTCTGGTGGAGTCTGTTTTGGACAATTATCGGTGCGATCTTTGCCGTCATATTCATTGGCTATGCTATTTGGGCGGTAACATGGTTGTGGGTTCTTTACAGAATTGTCGATGGTTTGGCAAAAATCTTATCCGACCAACCTTACCCTGTTTAGCATCACAACAGGTGTTGACTTGAGGCTTCGGACTTAAGACTTGATATGCTTAATTTAGAACGCTAAATTAAGCATACTATTCAACACCTATTATTTTTGTGCTAGGTAAATGGTGTGTTTACTACCTTTACCTTTATGCGCTCTAACGGTTTTAAAACTTACCTTAAACTTCGCCTTTTTCAACTTCTTAGTAAACCTTGGATCATGCCAAGCTGACCATACCGCTAACATTCCGTTAGGACGCAGTGTTTCGCGTATCGCGTTTAAGCTCTCGATTGAATATAGTTCGCTGTTATCGTCGTGGGTAAATGCTTCAGGACCATTATCAACATCTAATAAAATAGCATCGTAGCTCGCTTGTTTAGTCATAAAAAGCTCAGCCACATCACCTAAATAGACCCGAACTCGATCATCATTAAGTGGCCGACCAGCAACCTCGCCTAGTGGCCCCTTGTTCCATTCAATGATTTCCGGAACCAATTCAGCAACCAGAACTTCAGAACTCGGAGATGTCGCTTTCAGCGCGGCCGACAGAGTAAAACCCATACCCATACCACCAACTAACACCTTGGTATTTTCAAGCCCCTGAATGTGAGCACAGCCTAATTCAGCCAACGCCAACTCGGAAGAATACATGCGACTAGACATTAACTCGCCGTGCACCCCTGTTAGCCGAATAGCAAAGTCATTGTCACGCTGAGACAGCTTCAATTCACCGCCGTCATTAGGGATTTTGGCGGTGCCCAGTAAAATAGTAGGGATCATGATTTGTCTTTTGATAGATCAGAAAAAAGAGGAAGTTGATCGTTCAATTCTAACATGATTATCTCTCGTCGGTGGCACCACACTAATAGTTAATCGGCTTACTAGTTACGAGAATACGACTTATCATCGTTTGCTATTATCGGCACAGAGCCATGCTTAGCTAAGCATGGCTCTACATTGATAAACAATTTTTTAAAACTGCTTTGAAAACTCTACGCCCCAAAAACGAGGCTCATTGATAAAAGCGGTTGGATTTAAAAAATCAAGAGCACCGTCTGCGACAATTTCATTGGTAATATTTCGACCGACCAGAGCCAGATCTATTGTTTCATCGGCGTTTTTATAACCCAACCTCAGACCTCCGATCCATCGCTTTTCAGCTACAAACTCGACCGACTCGTATAAGAAAATATTGGAGTCACTGCGGTAATTCCAGTCTGTGCTGGCATAAAGTTTACCGGACTGAAGCTGATGGTCGTAATCAAGCGAAAAGTTAGCCAGCCATTCAGGGGCTCGCGGCAGCGGATTGCCATCAACGGAAACTAGATTTACAGTACCGAAAAATCCCAGAAACGTATCTACGATTGGGTCTAGCGGTGTGCACAATGGGGTTGAAGAACAAAGCTCAGTATTTAAGTTAGGGTCTTTGATTTCGGTATCGTTGTAACTTAGGTTTGCACTAAACCTTAAGTTCTCGGTGACAAGCATTTCAAACTCGGTTTCAAAACCGGCACCGTCAACTTTATCCGCATTGAGCAACTCATTGGTGTTGCCAGTACCACCGGTCGCGGTCAGTTGTTGATCGTCGATTGTGTAGGCGTATATCGCTGAGTTCCAACGTGCGCGCCCGTCAAATAGATCGGCCTTGAAGCCAATCTCAAACGAGGTGATGTCTTCAGTATCAGCTTGGCTGGTGAAACCGAAGCGACCTAGCGTTACTGGGCCACGTGAAGCGGTGGCAAGGCGTGAATACACCGACCAATCATCATTCAGCTCGTAATTAAGTGCTAATTCATAACTTATAAAATCATCATTTGCATCGATACGCGCCGCAGGAGCAAATGAACCTGGACCCGGAACCACCTGTAGATCTTTATCGTCATCGGTGTAGCGTAAGCCAGCGGTTAATGAGGCTTTATCGGTCAGGCTATATTCGATTTGGCCAAAGATCGCCGCCGAAGTAGTATCCTGCACCGCTTGAGTTAATTGGGTCCGACTGCCATCGTTAGCGAAGTCAGAACTGTCTACGGTAATCGACTCGTCTAAATAATAAGCGCCGACCTGATAGAAAACTCGACCAACGTCACCCGATAAACGAATTTCTTGGGTGAATTGGCTGTGATCTGATAAGCCGTCGCCCGACGACACACTAAAAAACGCTTGTTGACCTAGTTGACCAATCGCTTCAGGGCCACCTTGCACGCCGCCATCAATATCAGCACGAGAAAAGCTGTCTAGCGTATCGTATGAGGTAATAGTCGTTAGCGTTTTATCATTGCCAAGATTGAATTCTAGCTTTGCACTGGCACCAAATTGATCCAAATCAAAGCCTGATAACGATTGGTCGTGCGAGAAACGTTCTTCGTCAAAGCCTGGGCGCAAACCTTCAACACCAGGGGTAAACGCATTGGCATAGAAAAGCTGCGGTTGATCGCCGTCTTGTTTAAAACCATGAACGTTAATCAAGGCCGAAAAATTGTCATTTGGTTCCGCTAACACCTGAACTCGGTAAGCAAATTCGTCGAATTCACCGGTGTCGTCGCCAGCACCATTGAATGTGTTGTCTAACCAGTCGCCACGCTCTAAGTACTTGAAGGAGGCTCGAGCTGAGACCGTGTCTGATAGAGCGCCGCCGTAAGCGCCCTCTAGGCTAACTGTTTCGCGGCTGCCATAGCCAGCTTTAATATAACCGCTAGCGTCTTGCGATGGTTTGACCGAATCGACTTTAATCACGCCAGCCGTTGTACTGCGACCAAAAAGAGTTCCCTGCGGGCCCTTAAGTACTTCGATCTGCGCTATATCAAATAGCGGGAAGCTCTTAAGCACCGAGTTCTCTAAATTCACTTCATCATAGATTAGCGAGACTGGTTGAGTGGCATTAACATCAAAGTCATAGTTACCTAGACCACGAATGTAAAAGCGCGGTGATTGACGACCATTAGATGACTCAATTTGCAGGCTTGGCACGCGGCCCGCCAGTGCACGAATATTTTCGCCGGCACCAAGAAAGTCTTTGACTTCATCAGCGCTGATCGCTGATACGGCGGACGGGATTTGCTGCAACGTTTGCTCACGTTTTTGCGCCGTCACAACGATTTCTTCTAAGGTTAAAGTCGCCGATTGCGCTGAGGCAGTATTAACAGCGATTAAGCCACTAGTGAGTAATAGTGCCGAGCTAACGGCACATGATAAATAGGTTCTCTTCATAATTGGGTCCAAGGTTAATTGGGAAACTAAGAATTTATCATTAATGCAACTGATTATCTTTACTGTAATAACAAATACCGAAACTAAATTAATTATGAATAATATTGAAAATCCAGAAAGCTTTGATGAGTGCCAAAAACGGTAGAGCGGCCGGAACGGCCCCTAAGATAGACGACGGATGGCGAGCCCTGCCAGACTTTGCACGCTAGGCTTATTGCTGCACTAAAGTAAGGCTAAGAAAAAGCAAAACTTTGCCGCAAACATATAGGCCCAACGCGATTTTCAAACTATAGCAACGACTAGCCTACTGTCGGTTTCAGTTATTAATCCAGAGCAAATACAACTAAAAGGCGGGGCGGTCCTTTCGACGCCTTACTATAATATTAATCAATAGCAGACTGATAACAAACGCTGGTATGCCGTTCACCGCGGACTCATAGACAACGTGGAAATAGAGTGCGCCGGTCATTATTATTAGCAATCCGACAGCAGCGAGAGAGCTCACTCTTCGTATCCACAAACCGATACCACCTAGTACCTCACAAAGGCCGATGAAATAGCCGAACCAAACAGGTAAACCCATTATTGAAAAGGACATGTGCACCTGCTCTACGCCTGCGAGTTTAGCCGCGCCACCCGCGACAAGGGCTAAACTTGCCAAACTTAAACTAACCCAAAAACCAATCTTCACTGCTTTATTCATGTCTGTCTCCAACATGCTAATTATCTAAATATTGGTTGTTCACACAGAACAATCCAGACGATTCGTCACATTCACTAGCGAATCACATATTAGATAGCTTACAGACTCGCATTATAAAAAAATATCTAATATATTTTAATAACTCATTAATTAAAAGTTTACTTGTTATGGAGTAGCAATGAAGCTCGACCAACTCAATATGTTTAAATCCGTTGCCGAATCAGGATCACTTAGCGGCGCAAGTCGTCAACTAAATAAAACCCAACCGGCCATCAGCCAGGGCATACGGCAGCTCGAAAGCTCGCTGAAGTTGGAATTATTCAGTCGTTCAGCTTACCGACTAGTGCTAACTGATGCAGGTAAAATAGTTTATCAGCGCGCGCTTAGAGTCTTGAATGAGACGTCTTCCCTACGCCAAATCGCTAACCATATTGGGTCGGGTAATGAGTCTCGTATCGCTCTGGCGATTGAGGCTTCTTTCGATTTGAAAATAATTTTACCCGTTCTTGAAGATGTCCAAGCTGAGTTTCCCGACACCCAAATTCTACTCAGACAAGAGTATATAAGTGGTGCTCTAGAAGCCCTAACCAATAAATTAGCAACGCTATGCATTTCGCCGTTAGAGAGTGCCTTTCTAGCCGAAGCTAAAATAGAGCATCACTTTCTAGCCTCGGGCAGATTAGTCAATGTTGCCTCGCCGAAACTGATATCACGGCATCCAGACTTAACAATTAGCCATCAACTAATCAATGAGTATCAAATAGTATTACAAGACACAGGGGTTGCGACTAAAGACAAAAGTTTTGGGGTGCAAGATGGCCAACGTTGTTGGTTCGTCAACGACTTCTCGACTAAGAAGATGTTGATCGAGCATGGCATGGGCTGGGGCAAGGTACCCTACTATCTTGTGCAAGAGAGTATTGATAGGGGCCAGTTACTGCTACTAAATCTAAGCGATAGTAAAAATGAAGTACTCTTGAGATATCAGGTGATTAAAAACCAAGATCAGGTGCTTGGGCCGGTTTCTCAGGTGCTATGGAATAAGCTTTTGGAGCATGCAGACATCCAACCCCTGTAAATCCTAACCGCCGGCACTCGACACCGGGCGGTTAGCACAATATTCGCGCTGCAATTAGCCAGCGCCCAACGACCTAAACACAGAAATTTGAGCAATAACGATGTCGTAGACACCTCGCCTAGCGGCAAGCTCAGCTTGCAACAATCTCTGCTCAGCATCCAGTAGGTCACGTAGTGACGAAGCTCCGAACTCATATTGAGCCTTGGCAATACGCGCAGCCTCCTGCGAATCTCGTAAGGCCGATTCGAGTAGCGGTTGTCGGTCGCGAGATGCCTTCTGACTTGCTAATGCCGTATTAAGGTCTTCCAAAGCGATCAAAATACTTTTTTCATACTCTGCAAATGCCGCTTTTGATCGATGTTCGGCTGCGTTTATCCGTTGCTTACCCAATAGCAAATCATTCAAAGACCAGGATAGCGTCGGGCCAAATGAGAACTGCAACGCATTGTCGTCAAACAATTGCTCGGACTGCTGAGCTGAGTAGCCGATCGAACCAACCAACGAGACTTGTGGAAACATAGAGGACACTGCCAACCCAACTTCGCTGACCGAGCCGGCCAGCTTGTGTTCTGCAGCCCGAACACTGGGTTGCCTACGAAGTAATTCTGACAACTCCCCAATCGGTAATTCCCGCGTTATATAGGTCGCTGAGCTGCGGCTTGATAATTGTTGTTGTAAGGCACCTGGCGCACGACCAGTAAGAACCGCTAAGCGAGCTTCAATTTGTGAAATTGATGAGTCAATCGGCGGCATTGCCGCTTGACTGGACTGCAATTGAGCACGCGCATTAAAAACACTGACTTCAACGCCACGACCATATTTAAATAGCGCGTCGGCAATCCTGAGACTTTCTGTTTGTAAGCCGATATTACCCTCAAGGGTTTGGCGTTCAGATAATAACGACTGAAGTTGAAAGTATTGCGTTGTTACCTCACCAATGACCATCAGTTGTAGGCCACGCAACTGCATCAATTGGCTCTCATAATTACTTTTCGAAATCTGAATTTGTCGAGAGACTCTCCCAAACAAATCAAGCTCCCATTGCGGAGCGAAGCTTACTGAATAAAGTTCAACATCAGGAAAAGCGCTAGCTTGCTCAGACGCCGTTGTCGACGCACCCAATTGTTGTTGCAAACCGACCGCCGATTGACGACTTTCGCTTACGCTAGCGGATATTTCATCTGACGGCAGTCGCGCTAACCTAGCAAGCCGGAGGTTAGCGCGTGAGGCGCGTAGGTTGGCGCTTAGAGCATGTAAATCACGATTGTGCTCTAGCGCGTCATCAACCAGTTTAGACAGTCGATCATCCTCGAACACATCCCACCACTCGGTCAACACCTCATCGGTATTGCGATAGTCTGAGATTAGCATCCCGCCAGACAGTAGCGACTCCGTTTCTGGCGTTTTATATTGTGGGCCGATCATTGCGCAGCCGCTAACAACGAAGGCTAAAGTAGCCACTAAACTAAGCCGTAACAAGCGGCTTTTGAGGTTAATTATATTCATGCATCGCCTCGATACTCTTGTTCACTATTTTGCATACTATTTTGCATACTATTTTGCATACTATTTTGCATACTATTTTGCATACTGTTTCGCTCAATCGCTTTCGCTCTCATGGTCTGTCGTAAGGTCGCCATATGATCGAGCATACTTCCCAGCGCTGGCACTAGCAGCATCTGGATAAACGTGCCTACCAGTACGCCGAAGGCAATACTGGCCGCCATCGGAATTAAAAACTGGCCTTGCACGCTTTGTTCCAGCATAAGTGGGCCGACGCCTAAAAAGGTGGTTAGCGCGGTTAAGAAAATTGCTCGAAAGCGACTTTTACCGGCCTCTATCCATGCCAGCCGTGACTCAACACCCTGACCACGCAATTCGTTGGCAAAGTCGACCTGTACTAAGGCACCATTAATAACCACACCGGCTAATCCAACAATACCGAAGATACTCAACAAGCCCATATAAAGATCTAAGACTAGATGCCCAAGAACCGCGCCGACCAGACCAAAGGGTATCGCCAGCATCACCACAATCGGCTGTGAATACGACCTAAAAGGAATCGCCAGTAGAATAAAAATACCTATTAGAGCCAACATGAAATTTCGGCCTAACACCGAACCAACCTCACCAATTTCCCTTGCCTCACCGCCAAAGCCAAAACGCGCATCGGGCACAGATCGCTCGACATTTGGCAGGATCGATTCGGCTAATACGGTACTAACCTGCTGACCACTGATAACCGCACTATCGACATCGGCGGTGATGGTGATTAAACGCTGGCCATTGCGCCTGCTAATTGTCGAAGGGCTATGGTCTTCGGTAATATGTGCCACCCGCGAAAGTGGAATAAACTCACCGGTGGCGGTCTGAATACGATAATCAAACAGATCACTTATATGGCGTCGCTCGGCTTGCGGCAGCCGCACGTAAACCCGCACTTCGTCACGACCACGCTGCACTCTCAATGCCTCGTCACCAAAAAACGCACCACGAACCTGTACCGCTAACGACTGTAGACTTAGTCCGTATCGGCTCGCTTCATCTTTAAGCTCAATTTTGAATTCACGCTTACCAGCATCAAAGTCATTTCGAATATCATAGACACCGTTTATCGAATTTAAGCCCAATTCGGTTTGAGCAATCGCCTCGCGCAAACTGGAATCAGTATCAGCCGACACTTCAACCTGCACCGCAGCACCCAATGAAACCTCACTGGACGACACGCTAATCTTAGCCTGACTATCTAACAACGCCAGTGACGCACGCCACTGCTCTTCAAACTCGGACGATGAGAAACGGCGCTTGTTTGAGTCTACAAGGTGGATTACCACTGAACCTTGATTAGATCGAGAAACATTTTGTGCGTCCACACCTGGGGGGCCACCAGCGGCCTCCTGACTGCCAATTAACGCAAGCTGAGCCACGATGACATCGTCTACTCCCTGATCGTCGTCGGCCATCACTTGGGCAAGATCGATGCCGAGTTGTTCGACTTGAGCAACTAATTTGGCGGTTCGCTGTAACGACGCACCTTCGGCCAACTCCACCGAAGCAGTGACGTAATTTCCTTCGATCATAGGAAAAAATGAGAATTTAATATAGCCATTTGCCAAAATGCCAATGGTTAAAATTAAGATGGTAACGGATCCTGTGATCGTCACAAACCAATGTTTAGTGGTGAAGTACAGAGCGCGATCAAGCGGCCCATTGATAAAGCGTTGCAGCGCGTCATCAACCGTATTTCTAGCATCCGAAAAGAACTCGAAAACGCGGTTTTTCGGTGGCTCTTGAATGTTTATACGAGACAAGTGATGCGGTAAAATCAACAATGATTCGATCAACGATAGTGCAAGTATCATAATAACTACAGCGGGTATATTGATCAGGAATTTACCGATAACACCCGGCACTAGTAGCAATGGTATGAATGCCACGACAGTCGTTAAAACTGCGAAAATAACCGGCACAGCAACGCGGCTAGCACCTTTGACGGCAGCCTCCACCGGCGGAGTGCCTCGCGCGGCTTCAGAAAATATATTTTCGCCGGTCACAATGGCATCATCGACGACAATTCCAATAGCCAAGATAAATCCAAACATCGAAAGCGAATTTATTGAAAAACCGAATATCAACATAGGAATAAACGAGGCTACGAATGACACCCCGATGCCAACAGAGACCCAAAATGCCAATCGTAAATCCAAGAATAAAGTAAGCGCCAAGGCGACCAACAACATCCCAATAATTGCATTTTTTATTAGCAGACTAATACGTTGATCTAGCTCAACAGAATCATCCCTCCAGATCACCACATCAACGCTATCAGGGAGACTCGGAGCCAAATGTTGCTCTAGGTAAGCATCGGCACTAGCGATAACGTCAAGAACTCGCTCATCGCCAACGCGAAAAATATTAAGGAACACCGCAGGCTGATTGTTTAATAAAGCGTACTCATTACGTTCTTTGAAGCCATCAACGACCTGCGCAATATCACGTAGGCGAACAACACCGTCACTCGGCGACGAGCGGATTATTATTTCTTCAAAGTCTTGTCGAGTTAAATTTCGCCCGACGGTGCGTATCAGGATGCTTTCCTTTGCAGTATCAATGTCACCACCGGGCAACTCTAAACTTTCACGTCGTATAGCATTAGAAAGGTCGGCTAAGGTAAGGCCATAGGCACGTAAATTATCTCGGGTTACCTCAATTGATATCTCATAGTCGCGAGTGTGCTTTACTTCAACCAATGAGATATTGTCTTCGAGTACAAGCTCCTCTTTTACTCGATACGCTAACTCCTTTAACGCCGCCTCGGGTAAGGCGCCACTAATCACGATTTCAGCAACTCGCGCTTTAGCACTCAGCTGGGTAACAATTGGCTCTTCAGCTTCCGCTGGGAATACAGTAATACGATCTACTTCAGATTTGACGTCATTTAAAGCACGACTGATATCAATGGTTCGTGAGAACTCAAGGTTAACCATGGCAACGCCTTCTGACGCCGTTGCTGTTATTTCAACAACACCTTCAACGCCGTTTAGTTGTTGCTCAAGCGGTTGAATAATCGATTGCTCGATCTCATCAGGTGATGCTCCTATATAGGGTACCTCGACACTAATTATCTCTAGGGTGAACTCAGGAAACGCCTCTTGTGAGATATTAGTCATACTGATCAAACCGCCGATCAGCAGAACTGCCATTAATAGATTTGAAGCCACGGGGTGGCGAATAAACCATTCGATCATGCCACTCATTGAACCGGCTCCTCGATTTTTGCTTCGCCCGCGGGGTTTACAACCTCAGTTTGATCAGCATCTAATGTCGGTGACCCATCGTGCTCGCCGCCCAAGATTACTTCGGGTGTCGCTAACGTCGCTTGAGGTAATATTTCCGCGCTTGGCAATACATCCACCGACGCAGGCGCAAGTTGATCAACTTGCACGATTGGTGCAACCGCTTGCGGCTCAATTTGCTCGGTTTGGTGATTGCGAATCTGTACTTGGTTCCCGGGTAACACGCCACCGATGTCAGACCCAAGCACATAGGTATCGCTGGCGTCCTCGAGATCAGGCCGGACATAGGCAGTCTCTTGCTGATTGTTTAGCGTCTTTACATTGGCTGATTGCACGGTGCCTATACCTTTGGCGTTAACCTGTACAAACCAAATTGTGTCGTCAGAGCGCACGCTGTCGCGACCGACTTTAACGTAGCGGCCCACATCTCTAGTCTGAATAAACGCTTGTGCAAACATGCTCGACAATAGCGGCGGAGCCTCAACCTCGGTCTCACGCATGGCCTGCCCGCGCGCCTCTGGCGCATCGATCCGTACCACTACATTAATCGTTCGAGTTGCACTGTCTAACCCGGCCTCGACTCGATCAACAACTGCTGGCCAGAAAAAACGACTGCCACCAAAAGACGCTTCTACGCGGGCAACAATCTCGGCGGTGTCAATGCTAAATAGATTTTCCAGCAGCACGGCATCCGCTTCCGGCAAAGCAAGCGACAGCTCAAATGCCTCAGTTGAATAAATTTCAGCAAACGCCACCCCAGGCGCTAATACATCGCCTACGCTAACCCGCTCGCTCATCACTCTACCGTCGAAAGGAGCTCGAATAATACTGCGACTCAAATCCGTTTTTGCGCTCAATAGACTGGCCTCAAATTGGGCCACCCGGGCATTCGCAGCAGCAAATTCAGCTTGCCTCTGATCCAACTCTTCTCGCGATACGGCCTTAAGTTCAAGCAATTTCTTCGAGCGAGTGATCTGCGATTTAGCCAGTTTCAAATCGGCTTTAGCGCTGGCTAACTGCGCCTCTAGCTCAGCCGCTTTGGCTCTGAGAGTAAGCGGATCTATTTTAAGCAAGGCCGCACCAGATTTAAAATGAGCGCCCGACTTTAGACTCTCACTGAGCTCAATAACCTGACCCGAGACCTGCGCCTGGAGGTTAACCGTGGCGACAGGAACAACGCGCCCACTTGCGGTAATTTCGAACCTACCGCTCTGCCATACCAATCGCTCGGCATCAACAATCGGCGTTTTCGCTACTATCGGCGTAAGCGTGGGTTCTGACTTTAACGCCGTCAGCAAAAATAAGGCAACCACGCCAAAACCCACAATGCCCAAGCACACAAGTAACCAGTGTTTACGTTCGTTATCTATATTAAACTTCATAAGAATCCTTGTTAAGACAGTGTTTTCTGAATATTCGAAAACACAATTTGTTTGATCTGAGACACTTCGGCAGGCCCATACGCGGTGATGCCGAGTAAGTTTTTGGCGCTCAATCTATTTACTCTAAACACCAACATTTGACCAAATATTGTTTGTGCAATAATGGCGTTTTCTAAGTTTGAATTAGGCTGCTTTCTGACAATAGCGACCAGCACTGCGAGTAAATCATGCAGCGGATTTCGACTAAGCTCGTGGTCCGGAATATGCTCACCCAACTGGAATCGAGTGATAAACCGAGCCCACTGTTCGGTCTCTTCTGAATCTGGGATCATCAGGTCGATGGTAATCCCAACAATGCTTAAAATATGCTCCATAGCATTGCTTGCATCTCGGTCGTGCGAGCTAATAAATTTAGTAGCGGCCTCGACCGGCACCTTGGCATGCAAAGAAATTTGCTCATTTATATAGTCGGCCACAGCACTATATAAATTGTCCTTACTGCCGAAGTGATAGCTAATCGATGCCACGTTCATCCCAGCACGATCACTAATTTGGCGAATAGAAACGCCGTCTAGACCGCGTCGACCAAACAGATCTAAAGCGGCCTGAATCAGTTTTGAACGCGCTAGTTCTCCGACGCCGATACCGTCATTTTTTTTTGTCACTAGATTATCTCCAAGGAATTACCTTCCAATTTTTCTTCCGTGACAATACTCCTCCTCTTAAATTAAATCAAACGTTTGATTTAATTTAACGAAAAAGTAATGTAATACAGGTTCGTTTCCAATATTTCGGTTACGACTTGGGGCGGCCTAAGAACGTCATCAAGAAGCATTGATCAGTATTTTTAAGTCACAAAAAACCACTAACCATTTGATTAAAAACAACTTTACCAATATCAATTTCCTGGGCAAGCCCTTAATATGGTTAGGTTTTCATTTGTAAGGTCAACCGCAAACCCAATGTCATCAAAACTCGACTGCAGGCTAGAGTTAACGCCGAATCAGCATTTTTCGGCACATGCCAAGCAATCATAGGGGCTTGGGGAGGAGATCTAAGAGCCGCCGATTGATAAGTAATCGCCGAGCTATGCGCACATCAGTCGAGCACAAATTTGATACTAATGGGGGCTGGAACACTGCTCTCTTTTTGCTTTATCTTACCGACTACAAGGTAATCACTTTCACCTTCAAGCAAAGCCGCCGCACTCGACGGACTGATGGTCACCAGCAAGCCGCCACTGGTTTGTGGGTCAAGCAAGAGCTCAATAATTAAGCGTTGTTGATGAGGGCGATGAGCCGCTTCTGTCTGATCACTGAACATACAGCGCAATAGATACGGCTCAAGTTGTGGATACAAGCTTGATCGCCAGCCATCCTCGGCCAGCTCTAGCGCCCCGCTAAGTAAGGGAATAGCGGCTAGATTTAATTCTGCAAGCAATGCCACATTACTTGGGTTATCAACACTCTTGCTGGGGCGTTTTGTATTGGCACCTTTAGTATTGGCACTATCAAGCATTTCTAACAGATGCCCTATCAACCCGAAACCAGTCACATCGGTTACCGCGTTAGGCCTAACTTGCTGCAACTGTTGCATCGCTCGATGATTGGACAGCAACATACTGTCATAACTTGCCTCAACGGCCGCAGGACTTGCTTCACCTTGCATGTCGGCGGCCATCACGACTCCGGTGCCTAGCGCCTTACTTAATAGAATTAAGTCGCCCGCCTTGGCGCCAGACTTACTCCATTGAAGCCCAGGTGCTACCTCACCATTAGCTACGATACCAAGGTGACTTTCTAGCCCCTCGCTACTGTGTCCGCCAGATAATGTAGCTGGCGATGCCGATAGAGCGGCCTGAATGCCACGCAACATTCTCAAGTGGTCACGCTGCTGAAGGTTGGCACTACTGAAGGCGAGATTAATCCAAGCCTGTATATGAATTGCACTCGCGCCCATCGCGTAGATATCACTCAAAGCGTGATTCACACAGATATGCGCAAAGCGAGATTCGTCGGACATAAAACTGCGAAAGCCGTCGATAGTTTGCACTGCCAAGGTATCAGGCGTTGGCTTCCATACCGCCGCATCTTCAACCTCGTGCGCCCCTTCAGTTAAAACTCTGTCGAGATTGGCGGCCAATAGTTCGGGCCCCAGTTTACTACCACAACCTCCACAAGGCATTCCAACCTTTGACAAGCCATTGGCTGACAAGTCTGTCGCCGACGGTTCTAAGCTTGCGATAGGCATCGACATCGGCAGTTCAGAAAACTGACGCATAAAGGTCTGATCAATTGAGTCTTTCCAACGCCATACCCATCGACCTTTAACGGCTAAGCCGTTGCGACTGGCGACCGCCACTTGCCCACCCAAGGCAAGCAAACTCAGAAAATTCTTCTGTAGCTTGATCTCTTGCAATGCTTGACCAGAAAATAACCGCCGTAAGTTCTGTTCAAGGTACGGCGCCTGTCGAACCGCAAACACGCCAGCTTTAGGCCGCGGATCGTCGACCATTTCGGCAATATCTCCAACCGCGAACACCGACTCGTGGGAGGTGCTCTGCAAGGTGCGACTCACTTGTATAAAGTTTTTTTCGGTATGCGCTAAACTGCCGGCATTCAGCCAAGGAGCGCCCACTGCACCAGTACACCAGATCCGTTCATCTAAGCTCAGATTTTCACCAGCATCATTGATGACACCAGCACTAGTAACCTCGGCAACCGAAAAACCGGCATGCGTGGTTACATTGTAATCTCGTAACGACTGTTCAACCTGCCGGACAACTCTATCTGGGTAGCCCGGCAATACGTGCTCACCGCGATAGATAAGATGAAATTGTAAATGCTGATGACCGCGCAAACGATGTGCCATGGCGAGCACTAACTCGACGCCGCCCGCACCGGCGCCAATTACCCCCCAGTTAATTTTTTCAACAGCCTGCTGGCCAAGAGGCTGGTTGATCTGCTCCGAGCCTAAGCTTTGTAGCAACGAACCCCAGCGGCGCTGAAAACCCGCTATCGGCTTTACCCCTACGGCAAACTCACTGGCGCCAGAAATGCGTTGATCTGGTGTGGAGCCGATGTCAATAGACAAGACATCAAACTCAATATCCGCTTGGCCTTCCAGGTAAACGCATTTCAAATCTGGGTCGACACCGTTGCATCGAGCTTGAATCCACCTAACACCCGCACGACGACATAATTGATTAAGGTCAATATTCGTTTCTGCCAGTGAATAGTGGCCAGCAACAAAACCCGGTAGCATTCCTGAATACGGCGTCAGTAACTTTTCTGAAACCAAGGTAACACGCACCCCAGCAATGGCTTTCATCGCCAAAGCTTTGATTAGCAATACGTGTGTATGCCCTCCACCCAGTAATACCAAGTCTCTAATAAACATAGGATCTCTAGTAAACATGTTCAGAGCCTAGCGTGCTGTGAAACCGCTAGGCTAGCGGCAACCGAATGCCCCTGAATACTCTGCTGATTACTCTCAAGCCAATTGGTGATTTCTGACCAATTACCAGACAACACAAGGCGTGATTCACTTTTAGTTTGGTAATGCTGATAAAGTGCGTCGTAGTAGTCCGTCAGTAGCATCTCGATAAACTGATAAAAGCCAGCCGAGTCATTTTGCTCACGCAGCAAACTTGTTGCGTGGCTAAGTAGCTCAGACATCTGTTGAAATTTAAGCCCCCCCAAGCGCTTTTTTATCCGTTGCAGACTGCCCAATGCGTCATCGTATAAAGCGGCGTAAGGGTCGTCGCTACCGCCACCATAGTGTAGCAAACTGTGCTCAACATAGTCTTGATACAGACGCGCAACTCGATCAGCCATACTCGCCTGTAACAACAATACCGGCGCGCGTGCCATCGCCTCTTGCAGCACTTTTGGTAAATGAATCCGACCGATTAAATGCGACTCCGCTTCGATTAACACCGGCGCATCACTGCGCGCTTCGCAGCGTAACCAGTCAATTATTATCTGATTTTCCCAATCAATTTGCGCCGGTTGTGGTTTAAATGTTTTCCCAAACGCGCTACCTCGATGATTAGCACGACCCTCTATGTCGACAGCACCCAGCCGCCCATCAATAAGTTGGGTTTTGCCAATCCCAGTCGCGCCACTTAACAAAATAATATTACCTTGCTTGCATAAGCGTGTCAGTTGCTCAAGTAAATAACGCCTTAATGCTTTATAACCGCCCTCGACAATCGGATAGTGCAATCCGTCGTCGGCTAACCATTGCTGTGTTATTTTCGAGCGCAGCCCTCCACGAAAACAGTACAGATAGCCATCGGGGTTGTCGGCGATAAACTGCTTCCAGCTGGCAATGCGCTGTGCGCGAATATCGGGCGTGGCTAAACCTAGCCCAAGATTGATTGCGGATGGCTGACCATGCTCGGCATATTCATTGCCAATAAGGTGACGCTGTCGATCGTTTAATAGAGGCAAATTGCTTGCAGTGGGGAAAGCACCCGCACAGAATTCGACTGGCGCCCTGACGTCCATCAGCGCAACATCCTTTAAAAACAGCGAGCTGAACTGTTCGACACTTAGATCGTCTCTATTGCTATCCGGCATCGGCTATTTTTTGTCAGGTTAAGGTTGCTTAGAGTGTAACGTAGACCCGCATTTAACGTGGTGGTATCGGTCTTCATGGCCTGGCGAATCAGTAAAGATAGACCCTAACTAACTTTTAACGACTTTTTTAGCAGCCTTCTTCGATACCTTTCTGGCAACTTTGTTAGTTGTTTTCTTAGCAACCTTCTTAGTTGTTTTCTTCGCTACCTTTTTAGTTATTTTCTTCGTTACCTTTTTAGTTATTTTTTTCGTACTAGCACCTTTTTTCTTTGCTTTTATCGGCTTTCGAACAACGGCTGCCTTAGGGGTAACTAAGCCAGTTGCTTGTTCAAGCTCGACTAAAGAGTGCTCCATGTATTCAATCAGCCTTTGTACTTGTGGCATAGATCGGCGACAGGCGGTAATGCCAAAGTCGACATTTTGATCATAGGAAACGAGGGTTATATTAAGCGCGATACCTTCGGTGACAATTGACGCCGGATAAATTCCATCCAAACGAGCACCATCCCAATACATCGCCTTACGCGGCCCAGGCACATTTGAAATAATGGTGTTATACGGCGGTAACCTGCTCATTAAACCAAGCGGCATCAATAGTAAGCCAGGTGCCTGAATCAGCTGCAGCATCAGTGCTGCTTCTTTGGGCTTCATACCTTTGAACAGCGCTTTACCAGCAACCATCGACGCCTGTATTTTGCGAAAGCGCTTAATAGGGTCAGCAATATCGGTGGCTAAGTCGGCACTGATGGCACCAACCGCATTGGAAGAATCAATGTCACCTTTTTCGCGCAATGAAACAGGCACCATGGCCTTCATCGATTGTTCAGGTAATTCACTGTGCTTTTGTAGATACAGACGTAAGCCGCCGGCACACATCGCCAGCACGGCATCGTTGAAGGTTCCGTCCATGGCTTTGCCGGCCGCGCGGATTCTCTGGAACGACCATGATTGCGCTACGAAGCGTCGAGCCCCATCAACGTGAGTATTAATCGAACTGCGAGGTACATTTTGCCATGGTAACGCCAAAGCGCCGCCCTTACCTCGCCAGCCATTTACATAGCGCTTGAGAGAACTAAAAAGATGAATGCTACTATCAAACAATTGCTTTAGCGATTCAGCCACATTACGCAGTTCTTGGTCGCTCATACCCTCGGAGTGAATTTTCTCTAGTTGCTCACGGTAACGACGCTGCGACTCTACCGAAAAAGCCGACCCTTGACTGCGGGCATTTTCATCGTAAGAGTACATGCTCTGGGTGAGGTGCATCGAACGCGCGCCATCTACGGCCGCATGATGAAACTTGGAGTAAGTAGCAAACTGTCGGTTTTGCAAACCTTCAATTAAATGCATTTCCCACAGCGGGCGGTTTCGATCTAATAAAGTGCCATGCAACCGCGAGACCAAGGCAAACAACTCTCGGTAACGTCCCGGTTTAGGCAGGGCCGAATGTCGAATGTGGTACTCGAGATCTACCGATTCATCTTTCTGCCAATACAATGGGCCCGCTAAACCAAGACGACCCATTTTAAGGCTATCGCCGAAAGGAGACTGAAGGTCGTCGCCCGAACGAAGCTCGTCTCTGAGGCGATGCAAAAATTCCTGCTCATCGGCATCAGGCGGCAAAGTAAAAAGGTGAATGCCGCCAACGTGCATTGGTGTTTCACGACTCTCCGCGAGTAAAAACGCGGTGTCCATCATACTTAGTTTTTTCATATCCGAGCAGCCTTGACCTTGATGTGATTGTTGCAACCAGACAATCAGTATACTGAAACTGCATCAAGTGTATATATCTACTCATGTCAAGCTTGCGCTAGCTTGAATCAATTTTTGCAAGTCACGCTCACCCGCTCTAGGCTATACTCGATGCAAATTAACAAAGGTTTTTATGATGAGTAATACAGAAACAGCAGTATTGGCCGGCGGATGCTTCTGGGGCATGCAAGATCTAATCCGTGGGTTATCAGGCGTAAAGCAAACTCGTGTTGGTTATACCGGTGGAGATGTACCCAATGCCACTTATAGAAACCACGGTAGCCATGCTGAAGGCATCGAGATCGAATTCGACCCTCAAGTCATAAGTTTTAGTAAGTTACTGGAATACTTCTTTCAGATTCACGACCCTTCAACTTTGGATCGCCAGGGTAATGACCTCGGTGTCTCGTATCGGTCTGAAATATTCTATACCTCTGAGGAACAAAAAGAGGCGGCCGATAAAATGATCGATGCCGTTAATCAATCAGGCTTATGGCCCGGCAAGGTAGTGACTAAGGTGTCTCCTGCTGGCGACTTTTGGGAGGCTGAACCAGAGCATCA
Source organism: Gammaproteobacteria bacterium (assembly GCA_017854775.1). GTDB lineage: Bacteria > Pseudomonadota > Gammaproteobacteria > Arenicellales > Arenicellaceae > Arenicella. Next base: position 20,943 of record JAFMHC010000002.1, read on the forward strand.
AGATTATTTAGAGCGCTACCCACAGGGCTATACCTGCCATTTCCCTCGAGCTGATTGGGTATTGCCCAACGCTGATTAGAGTGCCGAGAGCTGACTAAAGTGCCGAACGCTGAATAAAGTGCCAAACGCCTGCTAAGTCAGCCGCGTTGAACTGTTGAACTAAAGCCGCAGCTATTTCTTGAACTTCAGCCGCGGCACCTTCTTGAACTTCAGCCGCGGCGCTTTAGAGCGGCATACTTCGCAAGCATTCTCTTAGCTGTTTTACAAATAACTCTGGCACTTCCATCGCTGCGAAGTGCCCTCCGCCTTCGTTCTCTTGCCAAAACTGGATGTTTTTAAAGCGCTGCTCGGCCCAACGACGCGATGGCTGAATAATTTCGTTCTCAAATATGCTAGCCCCCATCGGCACGGTCACTTCTGATAAATCAGATTTAGCAAAACTATGCCAATACAAACGTGCCGAAGAGGCCGCCGAATTGCTTAACCAATAAAGAGAAATGTTGTCGAGAAGATGATCTTTGCTAAAGCTATTTTGCAAGGCATCAGGTCCGGACCATTGATGAAATTTCTCTAAAATCCAAGCCATCTGACCGACAGGTGAATCGGCTAAAGCATAGCCAATAGTCTGTGGCCGCGTGCCTTGTATCGCAGCATAGGCCGAACCATCCTGCAGATACTTTTGATACTGAGCTAGGGCCTTGGCTTCTTGTTCTGTGGGCGTATTCATTATGGCCTTATCAGGTGCCCCGACTACCACAAGGTTGACATGAATGCCGGCGCAATGACCTAGGTCTTGCGCACCAATAGAAGCGGTAATCACTCCACCCCAATCACCCCCTTGAGCAAAGTATCGTTGATAACCTAGGTTCACCATCAATCGATCCCACACACTGGCTATTTTCTCGGTAGTCCAATCAGCACTGGTTGGCTTAGCCGAGAAACCATAGCCTGGGATCGATGGCAATACTAAGTGATACGCGTCTTCGGCCTTGCCGCCATACTTGGCGGGGTTTGTTAGTGGGCCGATAAGCTCGATAAATTCAAGCACCGAACCTGGCCAACCGTGAGTCATAAGTAAGGGCCGTGCATTTGGCTCTGGCGATTTAATATGCAAAAAATGGATGTCTACCCCATCAAGTTCCAGCAGATACTGAGGGTAGCTATTCAGCCTTTCTTGGCAAGCAAACCAGTCGTAATCATCGCGCCAATAATCACTGAATTCTTTGACAATATCGAGTGGAATTCCCTGACTCCAATCGCTTACCGTTTGTTTTTCCGGCAAGCGGCTATTCGTCAAGCGTTGCTTTAGGTCGTCAATCGCACTTTGATCAATGTTAACTCTGAACGGGCGGGCAATGTTGGTCATGTTGAACTCGAATAATGTTTACAGGCCGCCTATATTACAGCAGGCGATTACGTTTAGATGAAATAAGCCATCGAAGATGTCGATACCTCACACAACATTTTAGTGCCGAAATGCTAGTGGCTTTTGCCGTAAATAATGGCCGCCAAAAAGCATGCTCACAATGTAATAATGGAAAAGCCAAATAAAAATGCAACCATTTTGAATTAGCCTCGTCATACCTATTATATGCAGCCTGAAATTGAACTCGTTACTCTAGCCAAAGCTGGAGACATGCAAGCTTTTCAACGTCTTGTCGAGCTTAATAGCGGCAAGATGTACGGTGCTGCCTATCGAATACTCAAAAACAAAGAACAGGCTGAGGATTGTGTGCAGGAAGCATTTTTAAAAATGCATCTCAAACTCGATACATTTAATCAACAATCAAAATTCAGCACCTGGCTCTACTCGGTGACGGTTAATGTGGCGCTCGATTTACTGCGTAAAAATGCCAAGCATGCTCAGTGCTCAGATTATGACTTCGATCAAATACCATCAGCTAGTACTAATAGCCCAGAAAAAGCCGCCTTGCTCAGCAATATTGGCCGCGTCACAGAACGAGCCATTAGCCAACTGAACGACGATCTCCGAGTTGCTTTTATATTGCGTCACTATGAAGAACGCAGTATCGAAGAGATTAGCCAGATACTCGAGCTTAATGCCAGCACCGTTAAGAGCCGCATATTTAGAGCCGTTGGCCGACTTCGCAAAACTCTGCAACCAAAGGTAGGTGACTATGAAACCCTGGACTGAAGAAGATCTTATCTTGCTCTACTACCAAGAGCTTGACCCCGCTCTAACGCGAGAAATTGAGCAAGCCATGGCTGAATCTAGCAAACAATCTGTTCAACTGCGGCGTGATTATGATGCCCTATGCAAAATGTTGGGTGATGCCCTAGAAAGTGACGTGCCAGAACCCAGCGCAGATCTCAATCAACAAATTATGCTGGCTATTCGTGAGGCTGAAGCTAAAAAACAACAAACCGCAACCGTCAGGTCAGAATCAAACCAGCAGCACAGACCTGCAATAGCGGAGAGCTTGGGAGAAAGAATGTCTCGCTGGTTGGCTGGCTCGCTCGACAGTAAGCTAAGACCTGCGTTGATGTTCTTGTTGTTCGCAGTCATTGGAATATTCTATTTAGGCCGCTGGTCGGCGATGCCTTTAGAGGCTCCTATTGTTGATCTCGGAGCTCCTAGCAAAATCGAACAGAGCTTTCGCCCAAGCGACGACGCAAGCCGACGAGTGTTGCTGACAAATGTAAGCTCTCATATTGAAACAAGCCAGCGCCTGCTTACCTTAGTAAGCAATGGCGGCGATGGGCTGTCGGGCGAGTTAGAACCTCGGCGTCAAATGATAGATGAACTAATTAGCTTCAACCGCCTGTATCGACGAGTAGCGGTACGCTCTGGTGACACTATGCTGGCGAATGTTCTGCAACAAATGGAATCGGTTCTATTAGAGATAAGTCACACCAAGAGCAGCGATGACGCTCAGTGGAACAAAGTGCGTGAACGACTGGACGGCACAGACTTGCTGTTCAAGTTAAAAGTCACCGACAAAAGGATAAACCACGAGCTCATTTAGAATCGCAACCACCACAAAATAAATCGCTGAGAAAAAAACAAAACCATTCGGCGATTACTGCGTCATAACTTGAAAGCAACTCAAGAGAAATAAAAATGAACGAAATCAAATTAAGAGGCACCGAGATGAAAGCAAAATTTAGTCAGCTTTGTAAAAAAAAATCATTGGCGATCGCAATTGCGCTTATGTTGGGCGGCCAGACTGTCATGGCCCAAGAAGGTCTGTATGAAAAAGGTCAAATACAGTTAGATAACAAAGAGTATAAAGCCGCCCGAGACACCTTTGCCGACTTGGTACAAACTGGCAGTGCCAAACAAGACGCGGCACTGTATTGGCTGGCCTACTCGCAATTCAAAAATGGCTATGATCAACGAGCACTAAACACTCTTTCTCAATTGGCACGCGATCACTCTGAAAGCCGATGGTTGGACGACGCAGCCGCTTTGAAAATTGAAATTCAAGACGAGAACGGCCAGAGCATTGATGTTGATAATGAAGAGATGAAGCTCTATGCGCTGAACTCACTGATGAATTCGCCGTCTGAAAAATCCTTCGGAATCTTGAAAAAACTGCTTGCGGGTAACAGTTCCAAGCAGGTTAAAAATAGAGCTCTATTTGTCCTCAGTCAAATCAACGACCCTAAGGCATTTGATTTTATTTCGGTACTTGCCGGCGATAGTACAAATACGCAACTTCAAGAAGAGGCCATACGGGTATTAGGTATTTCAGGTTCTGAACAGTCAATGACGCAGCTGATTAATATATATCGATCGTCCGATAATGAAGCAACTAAAATAAAAATTCTGCACAGTTACATGATCGCTGGCCAGAGTGAGCAGCTTATTGAATTAGCTAAGTTGGAGTCAAACCCTGTTCTTAAAAAGCAGGCGATTCACTTAGTTGGGGTGATGTCCAATGCCGATGTATTACTGGAGATGTATCGCAGCGCTGAGTTTAAAGATTTTCGTAGCGAAATATTACACGCCCTGGCTATCGGTGATGGCGCAGAGGCCTTGCTCGAAATTGTTAATTCAGAAGAAGACCAACAACTGCTAACCGAAGCCGTACAAAAAGTGGGCATAAGCGGCAACGATGCAACAGCTGGCTACTTGGCAAAAATATACCAAGAAAACGATAATAGTGAGGTTCGAAAAGCCGTCATACAGTCATTGTTCATTCAGGACGATAGTGCTGGGTTAAGCAATATTGTGAAGACCGAAAACGACCCTGTGTTAAAGCGCGAGGCACTGCAGAAACTCTCACTATTGGGTTCTGACGAATCATTGAAATTCTTCGACGATATATTGAACGGTGAGGACTAGACCAATGCGCAATTTAAAAGTGTTCAGTATCATTGCAGAAGCGTTCGCGCTTTCACTATTACTAACAGCACTAGCAGCGAATGCCGAAACCAAGCCATTGAGTGGCAAGCAACACGGCATAGAGTTGCAAGATAGCATAGCCAAGACCATCGATGCAGTCGCCGATAGCAACGGTAAATGGTTTAGCTATCAAGTAGCAATGGAAGCTAATAACGGTATGCCCTGCTGCCTAATAAGCGATACCGAATCGAGTTGCAGCCTCGACAATAGAACTAATAGTTGGTCGTCTTCTATCAGCCAGTCGGTAGATTCGAAAGTGCTGAATGTCTATTTCAAGATCCATCGTGGCGAAGCTTCAGATCTCTTCTTGGCCGGCAGCGAATGCAAGGTAAAGACCGGCAGCAATATCGTTTACAGAATAAATGACGTCGCACAAAAGCCAAGTATTTTGTTTCTCAAAGGGCTTGCCGAAAAAGACACAAAGAACACGCAAGTCGCGCATTCGGCCTTAGCGGCTATTGCATTACATCAGGGTAGCGATGCGCATAATTTGCTAGAGAGGTTCACAGACAGTGACAACGAAAAGCTAAAATATGAATCGATATTCTGGCTTGGCCAAGCCAGAAATAGAGCGGGCTATGAATCTCTATTGAACATTGTTGATGACAAGGCCAGAGATAATTCAACGCGGCTCAAGGCAGTTTTCGCCTTAAGCCTAAACAGCGATGAAAATTCATCTGAAAAATTAGTGCAGCTTGCAAAGCACAGCGAGAATCAAAAAATTCAGGCTGAATCGTTGTTTTGGCTGGCACAGAATCACCAATCAAAGGCGACTAATGTAATCGACTATATTTTGCAAAACAGCGACAACGGTTATGTCCGAAAGAAAGCCGTTTTTTCGTTAGCACAAATAAGTACCAAGGCAAGCTGGCAACAACTCATCGAGTTGGCACAGAACCCCGCCGATAGAGAAGTGCAGCAGCAAGCTATTTTCTGGCTGTCACAAAATAGCGATCAAAACCCAGTATCTATTCTAATGGCTTTGGCAAAGGGTAAAAGCCCCGCGTCAGTGAAGAAAAAAGCGATCTTCGCGTTAGCGCAATTAAAATCGAGCCAATCAACACCCGCCCTGAGCGAGCTGATCGAAACGGCAACCGAGAGATCGGTAAAAAAAGAAGCCTTCTTTTGGTTAGGTCAGTCGGATGACCCTAAGGCATTAGACTACCTTGAAGGCGTATTAACGGCGAACCGTTAATACGCGACCAAGAGCCGATAGCATCGGCTCTTGGTTAGCGCAAAGTGGTATAACGGCAACCATAGTCACTGTCGTCGATAAAGACTGCGCATGATTTTACTATATTCAATTGTGTCTTAAATAGTTCGGCTGCCAACCATTACTACTACGTGGCCCAGCTAAATTCTTCAAACGCTTTGTCGACCGGTGTAACCGCTAAATGGTTAATATAATTGCTCAACACCTTCTGTGAGATACCCAAGACAATTTCAAGTAATTGCTGATTATTATACCCGGCTTCGAAAAAAGCGGCTGACGATGGCTCACTTAAATACCCACGCTCGCGCACAAGCTCAAGTGTGGTTTGGTGCAATACTTGTAACTTGCTGGTAGGCATCTGTGTACGATTACGCAACGCGTCGATGATCGACGCATCTACCTTCATCATGTGTGCGATGCCAGTATGAGCGGCAACGCAGTAGTGACACCCATGCTCGACATTTATTGTTTGCCAAATAATCGTCAGTTCGTCAGCATTAAAGTCGGACTTTTCAAACTGCTGATGCAGAAATTTATAGGCTTCAAGCACGCCTGGCGATTCGGCCATTACCGCATGCAAATTAGGGATCATCCCAAAATCCTTAAATGATTGTTCCAGTAAAGGTTTACTCGCTTCTGGCGCATTCGATTGATTATAGAGTTGCAGCTTCATTGTTTTCAATTTGTGTTTTAGGTTGAAAGAATTGTGTAATTTGGCGTACGAATTTGATTGTAGTAGCCATCAGCCATATTGGTGATGCAGGTAAATGGTTTGTCGTTGTTTTCGACCGTTAAAACGCTGTGACGGCGTTAAAACCCGTTATCTGCAAATAAAATACTAAGCGGCTTAAATACTAAGCGACTTACGGTATCAAGCCAGTATCAAGCGACTTGGCCCTCTTGATATAAAGACAAGTAATCGCAGATACCGTCTAAGTCTTTGACTTGACTCAAGTAATCAATCGCTTGATCGTAGTTCAACCATGATTCAGAAAAGTGGTTTTGAGCTTCATCAAGCCAAGCCTTATGCGGCTCCTCAAACACCTTCATGGCATGAATGTGAACATGCAAAGCATCAATCTTCCATGTCTTCTCACCTTGCCCAAAAGACCAGTTGTAATAACCGCTGCCAACACGTATTAATTTAGACGATTGCTCACGCATCAGCACCAACCATTTGATTCCTCTAATTGGGTTTTGCTCTAACAATAAGCCGCTCGCTGCGTCAGGTTCGATAACATAATAACTACGGACTTTTTCAAAATCATCGTGGAAACTAGCAAACATTTCTTCGGCGATTGTCTTTGCACCAACAATTTTTGCTGGAAACTCGATCACGTCTGTATCGATATCAAAGGTGACAACAGCCTGCTCAGAAAAGATGCTTTCAATTACGGCGGGGATATTGTTATCTTTGCCTTCAAAATATTGGTTTAATAAATGCTTAAAAATAGACTTACTCATACTGAATATCCGGTTTTATTAAAGTGTATTTACATCCAAATGCCATCATACAATTGGCGCTTAGCTCTGACTAACTCTGACGTCGCTTGAATCGCTGGCTTGAAGGTTAAGCCATATTTATTCGGCTTGTCGTAGTACGGAAAATCGCGCAACCTACCCTCCAAGCTGACGGTCATTCGCTTACCTTCGCCACGATCTCTCGCCCATACGGCAAAATCGATCAAGCAGCCTGGCGGTACGGGGTGACCATACTGTGCATCAATACGTGTAAAGGCGGTTACCTCTCCGTTAAACGGGCCACACATAGCGGTAAAAAGTAGCGTCGCAACTTGATTAATATCTTGTGTGAGATTAGTGCCGGGATACATTGCCGCATCATCAAAATGGCCATGAAAATGCGGGTCGGTGATCGAAATACCGCGTACTGCGTGTACCCAACCACGTTCAAAATCGTGATCTTTTATCCAGTCAATGGCCAGTACCGGCGACTCATGGCGCATAAATGTTTTGCACTTAGTATGAGAAATTATGCCGCTACCTGTTCCACTAAGCTCGTTAATGATGGAATCAAAACTCAAATCGTCATTCATAATATTGAATATCTTGCTGAAGTTATCGATAAAAAAGCGTTGGCAATTAAGCCGCTTGATTATTCTGTTATTGTTTAATCGCGGCTTGAATATGAGTCACCAGCGTGTTCAAAGATTCGGTCGCTTGTGGCGGCATTTGATCTAGATCTATGGGAATGCTGTATTTTGTTTCAATAAAAATACGCATCTCAGTCTGCGCTAAGCTGTCCATCTCGAGAGGGTCATCGAGCTCTAAAAATTCCGCTTGTTGCATTGCAAGATCCTCTATCAATGCCGTCCGAATTGTACTTTCAATTTGTTTGAAATCTTCCATAAATAGCTCCATAAAAAGCGCGGAGTAAGCGTCGTTACCTTACTCCGCTAACAGGTTAGGGTTAGGTAGCCCGTTGGTTTGTTTACCTAATTAGTCAATCAAATTACTTCTTGCAACCATGGCGGCGTGGTTTAAACGCTGTTTGCGGCTCAACCAACACTTCGCCAGAGGTTGGAAATGCCATTTGATTCCCGGCGTATACTCCAGTTGGAGTCCCGGCCCATGTTGCCGCTGGTGAACCACCATAGAGTTGCGCATCCCAGTGATAGAAGGCCGATACATAGCTAGTGCAAGATTCGGCACCGGCCTCACAGGCTCGAACCAAGTCATAACTGAGCTCGATTTTGACCGACCCACACCCTTTAGCATCGGTTGTTATAGAATTTGGCAATCCACCTAGTGGAACCGCATAGCCAGCCTCGTCGCTTGTAAGCGGGTTCCGAGCGCCAACATCCCACAACGTATAAAGTGCATGTGGAAACGCGTCTCGCACAGTGATGTAGACCGTTGAACCTAGACCATTACGTCGTTTAGCAACGGTCATGCGGCCAGAAATTTTTTCCCAATCGCCGACTGTCGGATTTGCTGCAACGCCTTTTTTGCGATGCAACGCTGGGCCTGTACCCAATGCTGGAAATTCAGGCGTAGCGACACGTTGGTCTAGAGCGGTAAATGAGCCTCCAAAGACGTTATTACCAATCTCACCTAGTGGCACATTGATTGAATTAGGGTCGACTTCGCCGCCTGGGTTAAAAAAGTTCAAGAATGATCGAGTGGTCGCTACTAACGAATTACGGTCGGTTTGTGGCGTAATGGTTCCAGATTCAGTCTCACCCGCTTGGTAAACGCCAATTTCTTCGATAGATGGCTGCACGCTCAACATAGCAACATTGGGTGCGACTTGAGAGTAGTCGCCAATCGGTTGGCCATTATAGGTATTGATACCATGCACCACGTAGCCAGGAATACTGGTTACTTGGTAGCGCTTTCCAGCGTTAGCTGACAAGCTCAAACTCAGCAGAGAGAGCGATAACGATAGAACAAGAGTTGATTTTTTTAATTTCATAATAATATTTTTTTAGGTTAGTTGGTTGGTTTGATTGGTAAGCAGCAATTAAGCAATATGTCGCATTGATTCCAGACTTACTTTTTTGCCTGTTTCGGTACGTTGAATGTCATCCACTAAATAGAAATTAGTCGGCATTGAAGCTCGTGGGATTAACGACATTAAGGCAAGTTTTACGGTTGCGGAATTCACACCTTTATCGACATAAATAAGCGCTTCAGCGATTTCTCCTTTATCTTTATCAGGCTTACCAATAACCCGTGCGTCAAGAACACCCTCAATACTTAATAGGTGTGACTCGACCGAAGCAGGAAAAATCTTTTCTCCGTTCTGAACAATGATGTCTTTGATTCTGGTAACAAAGAAACAGTCGTTGCCAACCATCTCAAAGATATCTTCGGTATAAACTTCGTCATGTTTTCCTTTTGCCATTTTCAATTTTCCATGACGGTAGTAACCCAACATTTTGGTCTGGGTAGAAATTACTAATTCGCCTCTTGAGTTATTTAGCGGATCGGTAGATAAGCGAAATGTACAACAATCCAAGGGGCTCCCTAACGGCGCCAATTGAGTATCAGGCCAATCACAATTATCAAAACGCCAAGTAGCAACACGCGGGCCAGCCTCGGTTAAGCCATAAGTAGAATACAGCTCACAATTCGGGTGATTCTGACGAATCTGCTTCGCGGTTTTAATCGGCAAGGCATCACCACCCAAGGTCATGACTCTTAGCGAGGGACTTTCAATAACTAAGTTTTTTGCAAAGAATGGCGTCAACCCAATCACAGAGACCGATTGCTCGGAAAACCATTGCTGATCAAAGTTCACGTTTAGATTGGTCAAGGTGATTGTGCATCGATAAATCAGTGCGCTGATTAAATTCGCTACTAGGCCATAGCTGTAGTAAAGCGGCAAAGCACAGGCCACAACATCATCTTGTTGCAGGCCGATCGCCTTACCATGACACTCAGCGTTACGGTAAATATTGGCGAAGGAGTTGAGTATTGCCTTTGGTTCACCGGTTGAACCCGAGCTGAAAATCGCTACCGCTGCAGACTTCAAATTGGCTTCGTCGAGCGACGCCGAAGAAGGTGAAGTCTTCAAGAGGCTCAAGCCACCTAAAGAAATTGCTAGATGCTCATGAGAGGCTTGTTTGTCCAATGTTTTTGCAAGCGTTTTAACCAGCACATTGCTGCCAATAAACGCATGCAACTGAAAACCTTCAACCGTCTTTTGTATTTTCTTAATCGGAGTAAACGGATTACTAACAAAGACGACAGCCTTATTGCTCCATGCGGCTAATAGCGCAATGACACTGTCTGAGTCATTACTCATATTAAGCAGTACGGGTACACCCTTGGTAATTCCGTTGCGAGTCAATAGCTGTTGGTAACGACTAACTTCAGAGACAAGTTCACGCCCACTTAGTGTACGTTTTTTATCGATAAGAATTGGCTTTTCAAGACCATTCAACGGTGCCAATAAATCTTGGATGTTCATAGTTACTTCTCCTTCTTGACTATCAATACTCTGCCCAAAGCCTTAATTTAGACGGTTTCTGGATAAATCTACCATCGCTATTAAAATGCATTTGCATCAAGCCCTGTATGCTTCTTCCTATACAAACAGGGCCCTCATCGCTATTACGGTTTAATCAGATGAAATACCGCATCCATACCTTTATCTCGTAAAGGAATCAGCGCCTGGTATTCGTCACTCTTGTACCAATTATTAGCGCTGTCTTGATCTGGAAACTCAAGAATGATTTTCATTTTGCTGTGGTCGTCACCGGTTAATGTTTCTATCGGCCCCTTGGCCAAAAACTTGCCGTTGTATTTTTCTAACGTTGGCCCTGCGGCCTCACTGTATTTTTTCAGGCTGTCAATATCGGTTGGTGTGATGTCTGCGACGATAAATGCGCTCATTTATGAAACTCCATATTAGTTAATTTAAACTGATTATTTTTACTGCTCTAAATCGAAAAAAGATTAACCGACCTGTTGAAATTGGGTGCCTATTACGTCTTCTCTAAGAGGGATTGAGGATTGGTAATTTGGCGAGTCGTAACATCCCACTGTTATTTCATCAAATCGAACAAAACGGGTTATTTGCATCTCAAAACTCGATCAGAGCTTGAGTAGAATTTTTGTTAAAAATTCGCCACAATATTCAATTAATTATTGCGTCCACTTGCGCTGTATAGATTTAATTTTTCTACCTTCTTTGGAGTAAAATTAAAACTAATCTAAGACGTCGCTGGTTTTCTTTGCTGCTATTTAGAGCATTATTTGGTACGAAATTAATTCTATTCGTCATATATCAACTGTACAATAGTCAGCTACTACACTCACTGTTAAGTTTTTGTGAACAACTTACGTCATCTCCCAAAAATGCTGGTTTTTGCAGCCGTAGCAAAAAAGGGGTCGTTTACTCAAGCGGCTAAGTATCTTGGTGTTTCTAAATCAGCCGTTAGCCAACAAATTAGTGTGCTTGAATCTGAGTTAGGCGTTAGCTTGATTAACCGCACCACACGCGGAATATTTTTAACGGCGGTGGGTAAACTAATTTATTACCGTTGCGACTCATTACAAGATCAAATCGATTCACTCCTTGAAGACATTGATGACGCTCTGAAAAATCCGCGCGGCCGATTTACCGTTACATTCCCACATTCTCTAGAGCACCTTGTGATTTTGCCGGCCATTGAGAAGCTGTGCCAAGAATTCCCTGGGCTGCAACCAAAGTTGATTGCCAGCGATCAAACACTCGACTTGGTAGAGCACAGTATTGGTCTCGCGATTCACGCCGGTGAGCTGCCTGACAGCAGTTATAGAGCACTGCCGATTGGCATTATGACCGAGATATTTTGTGCCTCACCCAGCTATTTAGAGAAACACCCAGCGCCTAAAACTGTGGCTGAATTAGAACAACATAGCTGGATTGCCACTGACTGGCAAAAACGTAGAATGCCGGTTACTTGCACACAAAGTCTAACGACTGAAACCGCATCGCTAAATCAATATGCAAGTGTAAATACATTACCAACGGCGGTAGGCATGGCTCTTCGGCATATGGGTATTGTGCTATTACCAAGCCTCGCGGTTAAAGAATTAATTAATCAAGGTGAATTGGTGCCCCTGCTAGATCATATTGAGGGCCCGAGTTGGCCAGTTTATGCGCTGCATGCTTATCAAAACAAAAAGCCGGTTTACGTGACACGTTTTCACCAATTAGTATCCAGGTTTTTTGAAAACGCTTGACTATTTTATTGCACAGTTAGTGTCGGGCTTTATGCAAGTTCGTTGTACCCCCTTACAACGATTTTAATTACAAAGCCTGACGGGGTACCGATACAGCTTTAAAACCTAATTGCATAGACTCTGTATTAACGCGGAAATGTCAAAATAATCTCTGGGTTCTCAGCACTCAATGTTGTGTTTAAAAATTCATTTGCTTTCTCGGCGCTAGCGCCTGACTTTAAATGCACATCAAAGAATGAACCAATGGCTATGCGAGTTAACCATTGTTGTTTTAAGCCGTTCATCGATGGCCCTGGCAATTCAGGGCAAGGTGGGGCCACCACTACATCGCGCAACACACCACGGGTGTTGGGTATTACCGCATCCCAACGCTCTGGCAGATCCAATTTTGACAACATAAAGCCCATGAAGGTGCAGCCCAAGTTATCTGGGTTTTCCATCCACCGAAGTGGGTTTCCTACGTCGGCAAAGCCCAGATGTGTGCCCTTATCCATGCTGATAAACCAGCCATTGAGATTTCTAGCCCTCACTTGCGTGGCATTCTCGGGCTCAGGTACCACGCGATCCATAGTCCCTGATATCAATAAGGATTTTACCTCGAGGTTGATAGCATAAAACTGCTTACTGAATGCTTCTAATGGCGGAGCCATCATCACCGCTGCCTTTATGCGCTGATCCTTAAGGTCAGGGTGAAACGAGACCAATGCCGTAGTCAGCCCGCCCAATGACAAGCCCATAGTGCCAATACTATCTGCGTCAACTCGCTGGTACATTAAGCTATCAGAGTCGTTGTTCAACCTTAATACCTGATCAATCACCGCACTCACGTCGCCCGGCTGATTAACAACATCAAGTAGCTGAGGGACGTCTGCTGGAGACCGATTTTGGCTCAACGGGAAATCCACCGCTGCAACCACATAACCATTACTGGCAAGGTATTTTGCAATGTGACTGCTCTCCTTATGATAACCAGCGAAGCCATGGCTATATATTATTAAGGGATGCGCTGATGTTTGACCTTTAGGAAACCAGATTGCGCCGTGAAGAGTTCGCTTATCATCGCCCTCGTAGCCACCCAATGCAGGCGTATCGCGGCTAAGATCAACAATATCCAAATCCATCTTAGCGACCGAATAATCAGCTTGATTTAACCTCGCCTTTGACTGGCTATTTTCAGCTAAGTCTTCGGGTGCATTTAACAACCATAAACCGAATAATATAATTCCCACTGCGGCCCAAAAAAGCACAGTCCATTTAACAATAAATTTTAGTATCTTCATTCACTGATCTTAACATGAGGTTGCTCCGAATGAGCTCGCCTTACTCTATTCGGTCGCCCGCCATCGGGGCTTCAATTTTACTTATTGCGACACCGTTGTGCCACGCCAAACCGACCGAAAACCATGCGTTGTCATAAAAAATATTTAGTGGTTTCATGATCCGCAGTAATTCGACCTAGCGCTTTCGCTATCAGCACCATCGCTTCAAGCATTTGATTTTTAAGAGATTTTTAAATAAAAAATTCTTTTGAATCCAATTTATTGAAAGTAGCATCTAAGTTTATGTAAGCAGCAATCATGCGGCTAAAAAACATAACTGGAAAAAAATATCATGAAAAACCTATCAATCAGCCTAGCACTTATCGTAGCGTTATCAGCAAGCCAAGGCGCGTTTGCGGAACTAAAACAGATTAGTCAAAGCCCCACTTCGGGAATCGAAAAAATCGTCGTTGTTGCGCAACCAGAAGTTGCCAATTTTGAAATCTTCAGCTTAAAGCGCGGTGAGCAAGCAATACATCAAATAATGGATATCGTTGCTGATAGCTTAGATAACAAAAAGACGGTAACAGTTCAGCAATCTTCAAAAAATGATATTTCAATTTAATGTCGGTTAACACCGTTGAAGACTGTAAATCGGAGTTTTTTAAAAACCCCGATTGTTCACAAAAAGAGGTAACTTATAAATTGGATGCATTCTAAACAGCATCCAATTTATTGTTGGTTAAGTAAGCCTCATTGCTTGTCCCCCCATTGTTTAACTTCATCACTTGTCACCCTTTCATCACTTAGCACCCTAAGAGTTAGCAGGCAAATCAACCTGATTGATCATTAGCTCCCCGCCACTTTGATTTTCGATAGCACGTTGCCAGACGATTTTTCTATTTGCTGACGCAGTTCAGCACCCTGACCGAGCATCTGCAAAAAATCCTTAGTATGGAGCACTAAAAACGTTCTAAAACCATCCAAAATCACACTGGCTATGCGCGTTGTTTGTTGCAGCAAGGCCATCCCCTCAAAGCAATCACCACTTCCAATAAGGATAATTTGTTTATCCGGCACAACTCGGATCGCACCCGAGCAAATAAAATCCTTAGCATCTGGCGGGCCGCCTTTTTCAGAAATGGCCTCGCCTGACAGAGCTAATCTAGGTTTCATCAATTTGGCCATATCAAGCAGAATACTACTTATTGCAACGCCTCTGTGCCACGCCAAACAGGTCGAAAACCAAGTGCTAGCCTACCACTGATTTTTGCTGATTTCATGATACCTAGTAATTCGACCTAGCACTTTCGATATTGGCACCATCGATTCAAGTGTTTGATTTTTAATCATTTTTTAAATAAAAATCTCTTTTGAATCCAATTTATTGAAAGTAGCATCTAAGTTTATGTAAGCAGCAATTATGCGGCTAAAAAACATAACTGGAAAAAAATATCATGAAAAACCTATCAATCAGCCTAGCACTTATCGTAGCGTTATCAGCAAGCCAAGGCGCGTTTGCGGAACTAAAACAGATTAGTCAAAGCCCCACTTCGGGAATCGAAAAAATCGTCGTTGTTGCGCAACCAGAAGTTGCCAATTTTGAAATCTTCAGCTTAAAGCGCGGTGAGCAAGCAATACATCAAATAATGGATATCGTTGCTGATAGCTTAGATAACAAAAAGACGGTAACTGTTCAACAGTCTTCAAAAACTAACGTTTCGATTTAATGTCCTCCAACACCATTAAAGACCTTAGGTCGGAGGCTTATACGAGCTCCGACTTACTTCCCAAAAGTAGTAACTTATAAATTGGATGCCATTTAAACAGTATCCAATTTATAATCAATTTAGTAACCCATCTTAAGTAAGCTAATCAGCCCTATCATTTAACCGACTAGTCAGCTTGATTGATCATTAGCTCCCCGCCACTTTGATTTTCGATAGCACGTTGCCGGGCGATTTTTTCTATTTGCTGACGCAGCTCAGCATCCTTATCAAGCATCTGCAAAAAATCCTTAGTATGGAGCACTAAGAGCTCGCTAAAACCATCCGAAATCACACTGGCTATGCGCGGTTTTTGTTGCAGCAAGGCCATCTCCCCAAAGCAATCTCCACTTCCAATAATGATAGTTTGTTTATCCAGCACAATTCGGATCGCACCCGAGGAAATAAAATACATAGCATCTGGCGGACCGCCTTTCTCAAATATGACCTCGCCTGGCAAAGCTAATCTAGGTTTCAGCAATTTGGCTATATCTAGTTGGGCGGTTTGCTCCAAATTCTCAAAGAAGGTCATTTTAGACACCAGTGTATTTGCGTCCAGACCCAAGTCGAGAGTGAGTTTTTGATTTAACTCACGGTAGCGCTCGCTCATACCCTCCTTTAATTCACTGGCAACTTCTTTGCTAATCAACGAACTGGCTAGCATGTCTTTGTATTGGTTCTGTTCAAGTCGCATGGCAGTTTGTTGTAACGCCCTTTTCTCAAGTGCTCTGGCGTACTCTGGGTAACCAGCGCGAAGCACATCCAGTGCTTGCTCAGTTTCGAGGTCACGACGTGCTAATAATTTTTGCAGTTTGCTTGCCACGTCAGCGCCAAGCATGTCGCCGAGTTGAATTACAACATTATCTCTGAGTTCATGTAATACCGTGCACTCGGCTTCCAAAACCTGAAAGCGGCTGGCTAAATTATTAGCCAACATTGGTGAATACCCAAACGTACGTTGAATCCTCATTGCCAGTTTAGTATGCCAATGAAAACCGAGTTTGCGGCGATAATCATCGAGATAGGCATCAAGCCCGCGATGTTTGATGCTATCGCTTAGATCGGCTGCCAGCCGGAATAGACTGCGTGCAGTATCAGGAGAAATCTCACCGCGATCTAACATCCTTGCGTAAGCTTTGTTCTCATTCATGCAAATCATACGCAGGCCAATCAGCAGCCAATCTTCATCGCTTAAACTATTGTCTGAGACTTTGTTTGAACTGGCTTTTATTAATTGCTCATAGGGTTGAATAACCTGTTTGGTTCTGGTTTCACCGATGTGCATAGCACGCGGGGTCTTTTTGACTCGCTCGCTTACGCTAGCCATTGCTTTTGAGAACGCTCGGTCGCGAATCGCCGCATCAGCAGGCCCAAGATTGGCTAGGCCAAAGGCGCGCATTACCAGTGACACCGTGGTGGCATTAATGGCTAAGGTGAATAACACAAAGCCTGTCACCATGACGCCTAAAAATTCTTGTATCTCTGGCGCAAAACCATCGTTTTCTATTACCGCTAGTGCCAAAGCTAGAGACACCGCACCACGTAGGCCACCCCAGAACATCACCGCTCGGTAACCAGTACTTACTTGCGCCGACCAACCCAAGCGGCTCATTATCGGCACCAAACCAAAGATAATTGCGAAACGGGCAACAAAACCAGCCAGCAAAAGCACCGCCAGCCAGATAAATTGCTGGCTGTCCATGGCCGCCATTATCGATGGCACTTTCAAGCCAACTAGAATAAAGATTACCGAATTAGCCACGAAGCCAATCTGCTCCCAGACTTCTTCTAGCCCGTGCCAAGCGCTTTGAGTAATCACACTGCGACCACGAGAGCCAAGCACCAGCGCAGCAGTCACTACGGCCATAACACCGGACACATGTAAGCTGTGCTCAGCAATTATGAAAGATAGATACGCGAGAGAAATAGTTAGGGTAATTTTAGGTAAGTTGGAATCACCGATATGCACTAACAAGAAGCAGATAAGTCGAGCCGTGAGATAGCCGACGATGATGCCACCGAAAAATACTTTAACAAAAGAGCCTAAGCCACTTAACAAAGTAGGGTCAGACTGACCCAGTAGCATGGCAGAGATAATGGTGAATACCACAATCGCGGTAGCATCGTTGAATAGGCTTTCGCCTTCTACCAGAATAGCTAAGCGCTGCGGCGCACCTAGATCTTTGAAAATCGCCACTACGGCAACTGGGTCGGTGGCGGACACAATCGCGCCCAACAATAAGCAAGCTAATAGTGGAACGTGGGTTATATAGGCCATGGTGAAACCAATCACCGCAGTCGAAATGAGCAAGCCAACAATCGCCAACATTAAAATCGGCGATATATCATCGAACAAACGTCGCACGTCAATTGATAACGCAGACTCAAATACCAGCGCCGGTAAAAAAACGAAAAACACCGCTTCTGAGGTTATCTGCATTGAATTCAATGCCAGAATAAATTCATGCAAAAAACCGAGCTCTGGTAGCCGTAATACAAACTCCGAACCGAGGCCGATTAACACGCCGACTGCGGCTAACATAACCGTAAAAGGGATTTTGAGCCTAGCCGCCAACGGCACAACCAACACAGCCAAGGCAAGCAAACCAGTAATTCCAAACACCAACAACATCGTGTGGTGATCAGCCGTTTGGGCTATCTGAGCCGCTTGTTGAACTGAGTCGGAGGCGTTATTCATTATTGTCTTACTTATATTTTTAACGAGTATAACAGGTAGTTTCAGAGCGGCGCGCCTAGAGCCAATTGATCGTCAAAGAGATTAACTAACCAAGCAATTAGGGACACAAGTGGGAAAACTTAAAGTCTGACCACTTGAGCGATATCACGAGGTTGATCTAGCTGACTACCTACAATACCGACGACCGGCTAAATTTTAAATAAATTAGATCAACTCTTGAGTCTTGGCCCATGCTAAAAACAACTCGGGCCAAATAGCGATCAGCTTAGCACGCGCTTCTGGTAATCCAAAACCATGGCCACCCTGTACAAACAAATGCATCTCTACGGCAATTCCCTTAGCCTTTAACGCTTCGCGCATCACCAAGGAGTTTTCGACCACGACACTTGAATCATCTTCGGCGTGGATCAGAAAAAATGGCGGAGTCTTCTCGGTCACATTCAGGTGTGGCGAATGCAATTTTTCTAGTGCAAGGGTGGCATCATTGCCAATTAACCTTTTTCTCGAGCCGGCATGGGCTAACGGTGAGCTCATCGAAATCACTGGGTAGATAGGCGCCGCGACAGAGGGCCTAGCCGATAGTTCGTCGGCCGAATCTACCGCTGAATAGGTCTTTGTATCAAACCGTGTTGCCAAATCGGCACACAGATGACCTCCGGCAGAGAAGTCCATCGAAGCCACACGCTCAGGGTCAATTGCATAGTCTTTTGCATGCGATCGAATTAGACGCATGGCGCGTTGAGCGTCCGACAAACAAACCTCAGCTCCTGCCGCCCAGCCCTCATGCGGCAAACGATATAAAAGAACAAATACGGTAAACCCTCGCGCCGATAACCAACGCCCGAGCTGATAACCTTCTTTATCAACCACCACTCGTTGATAACCGCCACCGGGCGTGATCAAGACAGCCGCCCCATTTACGACCTTAGGCCGAAACACCATAAGCCGAGGCTGAGATATTGCCACCACAGCTCGGTCCATTAAAGCAGGGTTCTCACTTCGTTCAATAACCGTTTCATTCAAGCGTATGAGTGGTTGACCTGGTGCGCCGTGAGGCCATAGATCAATGCTTTGATCAGGCTCGGCTATGCCAATCAATGGCGTCACTGTTTGAGCACTAAGCTTGTACGTCGCGCCAGAGGTTAATGCACCAACTAAAAGGTTTCTACGATTTATCTTCATATTAAACCTCGATAAACAAAGTAATTAGAGCTCTTGGTGCAAACGGCTCTAGGTAGATGAGCAAAAGATCAATTGCCTAAACACCTGCTTGTTCACGCGGTGGCGGCAATAAAAAGCCACCAAGTGATTCTTTATAATGGTGGAAAAACAACAGCCAGGCCAAGCTAATCACGCTTATTCATAACACCAGTTAACCGAGCCATTTCACTGGCCGCGAGCAAGAATGCACCGATGCCATGAGCATCATCATCAACTCGATCGGTTGAAACATAGTAATCATAGCTTCCGCTACGGTAGGGTTCTCCGCCCAGGCCTGCAGAACGACATACGTCGATCACATGAATGCGGCCGTCAGGGTCTTGACGAATAATATGTTGCATCAGCCCGCCATAAGCTCGGTCGGCGATGGCCCCATAGTGAGCATCTAACAAGCCTAAGCGAACACCTTTGGCGATCGAATAGGTAAACATCGACGAGGCCGATGCTTCAAGCCAATTACCAGCTCGATCACCCTGATCAGTCACCTGATACCATAAGCCGCTGGCATGTTGATATTCAGCCAGAGCATCAACCAAGCGCACCAGTATCTGGTTTAGAGATTGTCGCCCAGCATGCCCCTCGGGCAGGTATTCAATGGTGTCGACGAGAGCCATCGCATACCAACCCATAGCGCGAGACCAAAAAGCGGCAGAACGGCCGGTTGTGGGGTCGGCCCAAGGCTGCAGCTTGCTTTCATCCCAGGCATGGTAGAGCAAACCAGTTTGCTGATCTCGGGTCTTTTGTTCGATAATAATAAACTGATCGACTATGTCATCAAAAGCCGCAGGGTCGCTACCAAAACGTGCTTGGTATTGGGCATAGAAAGGTTGCCCCATATAGAGACCGTCTAACCAAATTTGCCAAGGGTATTTACGTTTATGCCAAAACCCACCGCTCTGCGTGCGTGGTTGCCATTTCAATTGCGTTCGTAGACTCTCAATCGCACGTCGATAACGTACGTCCCCAGTACGCTCAAACAGCTTAAATAGAAGCCGGCCTGCACTAATAGAATCGATATTAAATTGATCCATTTTATAGGACTCAATTTTTCCTTGCTGGTCGACAAAATGATCAACGTATGACTTGATATAATCTAAATATTGCGACGACTGGTGTTGGCTATCTAGCTGCTGCATTCCCAACAGTACTAAGCCGTGAGTATAGCTCCACACGTAGGCGCCATCTGACTTACGCATTAACCAAGGTTTGGGGAAACGCTTAATATGTTGAGAGGCTAAGGCGTGTGCTTTGTTTTCTAAGCCAACCTCGGCCTCACTTGCATGAC
Source organism: Gammaproteobacteria bacterium (assembly GCA_017854775.1). GTDB lineage: Bacteria > Pseudomonadota > Gammaproteobacteria > Arenicellales > Arenicellaceae > Arenicella. Next base: position 41,447 of record JAFMHC010000002.1, read on the forward strand.
TCAGAGAGTTTTCGCTACGCGCTATACTAGCTTTGATTTTTGCAAGTTTTCGCTCTGGATCCCAAAGCCCATTAAAGGTTTGTTGTGCGCTGATATTCGCTTGCTCATGGCTTATATTGTCATTAAGCCACGAGTAAGGTTTACCCTCTTTACTTGAGCCAAAATAATAGGCTCGATCGCCCCAAAGATTAGCTCGATTCTTAGACTTGTCGTTATAGCTGACCCGAAAGATAGCTTGATCGGCTAAGTTCTTAGAGTACCGATTGTTAATTAAATAGAACTGCGCATCGTAGTGTCGACGGCCAAGAATAAAATTGCTCACACCATCAAAAGATGAATTTTTAATTACTAATTTTTGACTCTTTTGGCGTTGCCCATCATGCCAAATCGCCGCCGCTCCACCACGGCTAAAAAACTCACTATCGGTAATGTAGCTCCAACCTCGCGGACAGACAAAATCGGTATAACCTTCGAAGTACGCGCGCCGATGATAGTACTGACCAGAGTCCTTGTTCCAAAGACTAACTGTATCAGCACCGCCGGTTATAAAGGCGCTGTCTTCGGTGATAATACGGGTACCTTCGAGTAACCGCATTGCAAACTGATGCGAATTATCGCCTCTAGCAATACCGTAGTCGTTAACCACCCGCAGACGCATAAAGGTAAGATCGCTGGCTTTTATATTCACCGTCGACGCACCCCAATCATCGTCATGGATGGCACGCCAATTTGCCCGCAACAACGTGGTTTTCAAGGTGGTCTTATCACGCCCTTGGCCAACAAACGCTATGTTATCTCGAGTAATCAATAGCTGCTCTTCGAATAGCCCTTCACCAATTAGTATAATCGCCGGCTCGCGTGAATCGTTGAGGTGCTCTAACGCTTGCTGAACATGGGTAAAGTCGCCCGAACCATCTTGTTCTACACGAATAATAGTTGGGCTCTGGCTGACTTGTTTAACTAAGCCTATGCGGTCTAACTCAGTGGCAATAATGGCCGCTACTCGGTAAGCACCGTATTCTGAAAAATGGCTATCATCCTGCTGCTTGTTGAGCCCCTCATCGAAATGCAAATAGAGAGACTTACTTGGCTGTTCGCCAAAGTCAGACACTAGCTTACGAGTCAATTGGTTAGCATCAATGAGCGCTACTCCGCTGGCTTTTGACAAATCTCTTACCGCTTGCGGGTACGCGCCATGAGTTGCCACCAGCTCGCCATCTACGAATTTTCGCCGCACCACCGGTGTGACTAGTACAGGAGTTACCTGGTGGTCGCGCGCTAGCGCCACATAACGACTAAGGTATTTTGGGTAGTCAGTGTTAGCGGCGGCATAGCGGTCAGGGCTATCGAGTTTTTGATCATTATGCCCAAATTGAATTAATAAAATGTCGCCGGGGTTTAGCCCAGCCTCTAGCTGATCGAAGAAGCCTTCCTCAATAAAGCTTTTTGAGCTTCGGCCAGATTGCGCCAGATTAACAACCGTATACTCGCTTCCATAAAATGAGCTTAGCACTTGGCCCCACCCCATTCTCGGGTAAACATCTTCTCCATAGGTGCTAGCGGTACTGTCTCCGACAATATGAATGGTGCGTGCGTCGGCCGCTGATTGAAAACAGGCAGAGCACAATATCAGCAGAAATAAACTGGCAACGAGGCCGCGGTAGTTATGCATAGTTAGAGTTCCTAAATTCAGAATAGACGATCTTATTTTGAAAAAATTCAACAATAGCGCGACCACGGTGGCTCCCGACTTAGCCAACTAGCTCGCGATAATCGCGCCACGATGTTGAATCACTTTTGAGGCCAGTGTGTGGCCATTTCGACAGGCACTGGTAACCGATGAACCAGATAAGCGGGCGCTCAGATAGCCGGCATTAAATGAATCTCCAGCCGCCGTTGTATCAATTGGAGTGGTAGGCACAGAGGCAACAAATTGTTGGCCAGACTTAGAGCTGGCGAGGCAACCCTCGCTGCCCATTTTGACAACGATCTCAGGCACTCCAAGCTGGCTAATCGCGTCAATAACGTCAGTTGCTGCTTGATAGCCAAATAAGCTCGACTCATCTTCAAACGTAGGTAGGGCAATACTAGTAATCTTATACATACGCTGGTAGGCCACTTTTGCCGCGTCTTCGCTCTGCCATAATGCCGGGCGATAGTTTCCATCGAAGATGATCGACCCTCCGCTGGCATGAAAGGCCTCCAAAAAAGCCAAGAGGCTTTGTCGTGCTGGCTCAGACAGAATCGCTAGGCTAATGCCGGAAAGATATATGTGCGAATAGCTAGTAAGCGAATCAAACACCGCCGAGGCCTGAGATTGCTGATCAAACATTTTGCTGGCCGGCGAATTTTTACGCCAATAGAAAAATGACCGCTCGCCATCTTCATCGACGTCAATCAAATACATGCCTGGCACCGAGTCAGGCATGAGAACCACGTTGTCACAGTTAATGCCCTCGGCCTTCCATTGAGAAATCAGCCAATGGCTCATCGGGTCATCACCAAGCGCCGTGACATAACTCACATCGGTGCCGGCTCTAGAAAGGTAAATAGCTGTATTTAACGTATCACCGCCGTAACCCATTTCCATTGGCTTGGTATTTTTACTCGCGACGGCACCTAATTGCCGTAACTCCAGCATACACTCACCAATTATTGCTACACGTACAGACATGGGTTAACTCAGATAATAAAATAGTTAGGTTTCAAATTGACGCCGCAAAGATGGTGATATGCCTTATTCGTTAGCGGGCTTACCAATGGTCGCCAAGATACCGCCATCAACATAAACGACTTGCCCGGTGACAAAATTACTCGCCTCCGAACCTAAAAATACAGCCGCGCCCTTTAGGTCATCTGGATCGCCCCACTTGCCGGCCGGCGTGCGCTGAATAATGAATTCATTAAATGGGTTACCATCAACTCGAATTGGCTCAGTTTGACTAGTGGCAAAATAGCCCGGCCCAATACCATTAACCTGCACATTAGATTTAGCCCATTCGGTGGCCATACTGCGGGTCAGCATTTTCAGCCCGCCTTTAGCGGCGGCATAAGCGCCAACCGAATTACGGCCTAGCTCTGACATCATTGAACAGATGTTAATGACTTTGCCGCCGCCGCGCTTAATCATCGACGCGACCACTGGCTTAGTCATCACAAACACGCCCGTCAAATCAGTGCGAATTACCTCTTCGAACTCCGACACCGGCATATCGAGCAGTGGTATTCGCTTAATTATCCCAGCATTATTTACCAGAATATCAATCGGACCAATATCACGTTCAATCGAGTCAACAGCGCTTGCAACGGCCTCTTCATCAGTCACATCGAAACGATAACCATGCGCCGTAATGCCGGCCTTTTGGTACTGCTCGACAGCGACAGCAATTTTTTCATCACTGGAACGACCATTAACCACGACCGTCGCCCCAGCCTCGCCCAAGCCCATGGCCATCGACATACCCAAGCCATGTGTGGCCCCAGTTACCAAGGCAATTTTACCGGATAAATCAAACAACTTATTGGTCACGGCTAGTCTCCCGCTGAAGCAAAATCGGCAGGGCTAATTTTATCCATATCGTCATAGTCTAGATTTTCGCCAGCCATGCCCCAGATAAACGTGTAGTTTGACGTACCGGCACCCGAATGAATCGACCAAGTTGGCGATATAACAGCCTGTTCATTGGCCACCCAAATGTGCTTTGTTTCCTGTCGTGGCCCCATGAAATGGCATACCGCCTGATCTTCAGGAACTTCGAAATAAAAGTAGGTTTCCATGCGTCGGCCATGAGTATGCGCTGGCATTGTATTCCACACGCTGCCCGCTTTAAGCTCGGTCATACCCATCTGCAATTGGCAGGTTTCTACCAAACCAGTAACTAATAGCTTATTGATTACACGATGATTGGATGTCTCCAATGACCCTAACTCGACCTTAATTGCGTCATCCAAGCCGACCTTTTTAACCGGATAGCGATGATGGGCTGTGGCCGAATTTAGATACAACTTGGCAAGGTTTGACGGGTCAACACTTTCAAATGAAACTGCTTTTGTGCCAGCACCAACATACAAGGCTTCTTTGTATGCCAACTCATAGGTGTCACCATCAACGTTAACCAAAGCAGGCCCACCAACATTAATAATGCCAAGTTCACGTCGATCGAGAAAATGTTTTGCTTTCAGTGGGTTTACCGCGTCGAGCTCTAGAGGGCCGTCAGCAGGGCAAGCCCCACCAACGATAAAGCGATCAATTTGCGTGTAAACCAGGTTAATTTCACCTGCTACAAAAAGCCCGTCTACATGAAAATTTTCTCTAAGACGAGCCATGTTGTAGTGCTCATAGTCTGCGGGATGCACAGCATACCGCTCCTGATAATTTGTCGTCATAACCTTACTCTTTAATATTTGATAGTATTGAAATTTGCACGCCTGCCATGATTGCAGGAGCCAAGCCTTTAGGATCATTTGAAACTAGTCTTTCGCTCATGTAGTAGCGATAGCTGCCGTCACGGCCAAAACCCAAACCAGCCACTTCGCAAATATTATTTAGGTGATATGAACCGTCTGTATGAATTGAGACAAACTCCTTAACCAAGCCGTTATAAGCTTTCAGAGCCGGTTCCTTATATTGCTCTGGTAAGTAGCCCTGAATGATACCTTTAGCAAGAAAGTAAGTGAACATAGCGCTACCAGATGCTTCAAGGTAATTTCCCGGCGCGGTTGGCATATCCATAATTTGATACCACACTCCAGACTCATCTTGAGTGCTTAGCAAGCTATTCGCCAACTCGGGAATAATATCTAATAGCGGTTGTCGCAAGTCTTGTCTATCTACCGGTATCACATCCAAGATGTCCACCAACGCCATGGCATACCAACCTAAACCACGCGACCAAACATAGCGTGACCTTCCAGTTTCAGGATCAGCCCAAACTTGCTGCTTAGCTTCATCCCAAGCATGAAAATACAAGCCTGTATCGGGGTCACGCAAATGGGCACGAGCTATCACAAACTCATTCACCGCTTCTTTCAATTTATGCTCGTCGTCTTGCATCAAACCGACTCCCGCTAAGAACGGCATCCCCATATACACGCCGTCTAACCACAACTGGTGGGGGTAACGTTTTTTGTGCCACAGCGCACCCTCTGAGGTTTTCGGGTGTTTCTCCAAAGACGACGCGAGAATATCAATCGCTGCTCGGTACTTTGCTTCACCGGTACGAGCGTATAATCGCTGAATCATCTTACCGCTATTGATATCGTCAATATTGTACTTGGTGGGCACGTAACCCTTAATCACTTCAACCGGATCAAGATAACTGTCCATCACGCGTTTAGCGTATTGGCTTAAATACACTTCTTTATTGACCTGCGCCACATCATCAAGCGCCTGCATTAACAAACCGGTGGTATAGGTCCATTGGGTTGTACGATCGCGCACATTATCAAATTTTCCATGGATTAAACTATCACCACGACGTTCGGTTTCAGACTTAGCCAATTGTGCTGATATTTCAAGCGCGCTCAAAGTCTGCAAACTGCGGGAACTCTGTGACTGAATACGAAGGCGGGGAGCTAATGTACGGCGCTCGACTTCAGTCTCAAGGGCGGTAATAAATTGCTCGCGTGTTTGCACTCCATCTGTTTGACCAGACCATAAGGCTCCAAAGGCATATTGCACATGGGTGCCACGAGGCTTAAGCACCACAACATAGCTATTTTGGTCTCGCGTTTGCTCAACAAAATCACGTTTTTTGAACATCAGCAGCATGCCTAAATTATCATCAAACAAGCTTTGCTTGCCAAAACTGGCTACATAACTCCAAGCTTCACCGGTAATATCGAGGTCACCGATTAGCAATTCACTGCCTTCATGCGCAACCAATCCAATGGCGAGATTGTCGAGTGGCGCTGAAGTATTAAGATTTACATCGACCATCGGGCTTCCAGCACGCATCGATAGATCTGCCTTCAGATCAACGGTCGATGAGCCTGTGTTCCATTGCTTATAGTCGATCGCCAATGCCGAATAAAGTGGGCCATTGACCGTCACCGTTGCTGAGCGCTGCTCTACCTTTGAAACAAATTCGACCTTCTCACCATTCCAAAAGCCATAACCACCAGCGCCTAGACTTGATCCAACTTTCAATATATCGGCACCCCAGTCGGCCATCTTGTGATAGCTGTCATAGCCGTCTTGGCCAACATTCTGCAGCACCATCTTTTCGGTTTTTTTACCAAAGATATCAAAGCCATTACGCCAATCAAGATAGATTCGGTAACCTATCTGGTCACTTTCAATACCGGGGCCTTCATAGCGAATGTACTCACTATGGTCGGTGTATTGAGGCGGAGGAGTAATTTCGCTAACGTTGTTAAACTCGCCGCCAAGGTATTTTTTGCCCTGCCACTTGCCACCTTGCTTGATTGACACCTCGGCCTGAGTTCTAGTGACCAACGGTTGCTCAACAACGTTATTATCAATAACAAATTCTTGTGTCTCATTTGCTTGAAGCTGGGTAACAAACAACACCTTGTCATGCTTTTTGTCGCCATCCATGTCAACCATTTGTGTGGTCACTGGCTTGCCATTCAGCCAAACCTGCACGGCCTCACCGGCAACCGCACCTAATTCATTCATCGACACGCTAATCACCGTATCAGGCCTTGCAAAGGTCGAAGGATTGGCTACGCTAATACGAGCAATTGCATCTACGGGTGCCGCATCATTCTGCCCAACAGTTTTGACTTCACCGGCACTGCAAGCGCTCGCGCCTAGCAGGAAAAAAGTGTTAATAAAAAGTTTTTTCATTGTTTAGATCCGTTAGAAATTAGTCAATCAAACCAAATGCTCTTGGCAACCATTCGCTTAGCCCTGGCACGTAAGTTACCGCCAGTAGCGCTAGAAACATTGCAATGTACATCGGCATAAGAGGCTTAACGATAGATGCGACACGAGTCTTACCGACCGCACAGGCGACAAACAAAACGCTGCCCACTGGCGGGGTGCATAAACCAATCGATAAATTAAGCACCATCATGATGCCGAAATGTAGCGGAGTCATGCCCAAGGCGACCGCCACTGGCAATAAAATAGGAGTGAAAATAAGCACCGCTGGCGTCATATCTAAGAACGCACCAACCATCAATAGAATCAGGTTTATGATCAGCAACACAACAATCGGATTATCACTCAGAGCTAATAGCGTTTGAGCCGCCAATGTTGGAATGTTCTCGTACGCCAGAATCCAAGACATCGCAGTCGAAGTTGCTATCAGCAACATCACGATAGCGGTAGTTTTTGCTGATTTAACCAGCACCTCATAAAGCTCGGATACCGCTATTTCTCGATAGATAAATACCGATAAACCCAAGGCGTATAAAACTGCTACGGCACCGGCTTCAGTAGCGGTAAAAATGCCGCCCAATATTCCGCCAATCACCAAAACGATTAAAAACAGACTTGGCAACGCGGCCATGGTACTTTTTATCACCGTGGCTATTCGAACCCGCTCACCGCGAGGAAAGTTGTATTTCTTAGCGTATACGGCACTCACCAACATCAAACCAAAAGCGACCAACATACCAGGCAGATACCCGCCAACAAAAAGTGCCGATATTGAAATTCCTCCACTGGCAACTGCATACACAATCAAGATATTACTCGGCGGTATCAACAGCCCTGTAGTTGACGAGGCAGCGGTCAGCGCGGCATTAAATTCCTTCGGATAACCGTCCTTTTCCATTACTGGCATCATGAAGCTACCAATCGCCGATGTGGCGGCGACAGCAGAACCCGAAATGGCACCAAAAAGTGTGCACGAAATCACGTTAACAAAGGCTAAACCACCAGGCAACATACCCACTAGCGAGCGAGCAAAGTCGATTAATCGACGCGCGATTCCGCCCTGCCCCATTAACTGACCGGAGAGAATGAAAAAAGGGATCGCTAATAATGAAAAACTATCGAGGCCGCCAGCCATTCGTTGTGCCACGGTGGTCAATGCAGGCAGTGCATCAACCGATAGCAACATAGTACACACGGTGGCGATGCCAATTGAAAAGGCAATCGGTACGCCGAGTATCAGCAATACAGCAAATACAAGGAGTAGAACTAAAATGGTCATACGACAACCTCACTGGAATCATTCAACAGCGAGACAACACTGTAATAGACAATTAACACACCGCTGAGCGGAAGCACTGAATAGACGTAAGCCATCGGTAAGCCGAGTACGGCGGTGCTCTGTTTTAGCTCATAGGTAAGCTGCACCAAAGCGCCACCACCGATCACTAAAACAGCCAAGCCGAAGAGACCGCAACAGATATCACTAAAGATACGCAAGCGTAGCCTCCCAATATTACCAAATCTTTGTTCTAGAATATCCAGCCCTAGATGCGCTTTTTCACGATATGCATAGACGCCACCAAGCAAACCAACCCATATTAGCAAGGTAAGCGCCACCTCCTCTGTCCAAGCACTAGGGTCGCCAAGGATATAGCGCGAGAGCACTTGCCATGCGACTACCACCACCATCATCGCCATGCAAAGCGCAACTAAAAAACGGACACTCTTATCAAGAAATTTGGTCATAGTAGTACTCCTATAGAGCGTCAATCGAATTAAGCACGTCGCCGATCGGGGTTCCCTGATACGCGGCCTTCATTTCTTTCACAGATTCGATAAACGGGGCTTTGTCTGGCCGGATGATTTCTACTCCACTTGCTTCGATTGCCGCCAACGCGTCATCGCTGGCTTTCTGCCAAAGCTCACCTTGAAATTTAACGCTGTCGTCAGCCGCTTGCTGCAACCAAACTTGTTGCTCGCCATTAAGGCTATTCCATATGTGCAAACTCATTAACAAGATGTCTGGTACAAAAGTGTGCTCATCCAGAGTGTAATATTTGCTAACCTCATATTGACGAGAGTCATACAAGCTGGGCGGATTATTTTCAGCGCCATCGACCACGCCTTGCTGTAAAGACGCATATAGCTCGCCCCATGAAATTGGGGTCGCTGCACCGCCCATGGCGGCAATCATATCGACTGAAGTTTGACTTTTTTGAACTCTGATCTTTAAGCCTTTTAAGTCTTCGGGAGTAGTGACTCGCTTTTCAGTAGTATAGAAACTTCGACTTCCGGCATCGTAGTAACCCATGCCGCGTAGGCGTACTTTTTGCGGCGCCAATAAGAGCGAGCGACCTATTTCGGAGGTGAGTACTTTTTTGAAATGAGCTTCGCTCCTGAAAACGTATGGCAAGCTAAAGACTTTCATTTCAGGCACGAAACTTTCAAGCGGGCTAGACGAAACCTTGGTCATTGCAAGGCTGCCAATTTGCAGCAATTCAACTAATTGCCGCTCCGAGCCTAGCTGACCACTTGGGTAGATTTCTATCGTAAGCTTACCGGCCGAATAAAGAGCCACTCTATCAGCCATATGAACCATCGCCTTATGCACTGCAGACCCGGTATCAAGCGCGTGACCTAGCTTCAATATTGTAACGTCGTCTTTCGCTTTACACGACGCGACCAATATAAGCAGCGAAACCAGCAGCACCTTGTTAAAAAATTTAACCGAAAAAACCATTCTCCTCACCACGTCGGTATAACCGACTATTTTTACCGTCTGCTAATGCAGTTCTTATTTTTATTAGTATATATTATTTATTTTGCCACCGGTAGCAATTAACAATTCAATTTCTCCTTGAATTTTCATTAAAACCGTATCAGCCATGCCAAAAACTACCGCGTCAATGCAGTTCAGGCACCCATATTAATAGACATTATCAGAAAGACACCTAACTAAAGGTGTTATGAACTAAAGCACAGATTAGTACTGAAAAATCCACGCTTAGATTAGCTGGCAATCGGTCACGCACAAAACAAGAAATCCCCGACCAGCATCCGCTGGCCAGGGATTGCAAAGCCGTTTTAAAGGCTAAGCTTGGGGGCTAGAAGTTTGCTCGAACACCTGCAAAGAACTGACGCCCCGTACTATTGTATTCGCGAACTAGGTTTTGAGAACCGTTACCTGTAGTGTAACGACGCTCAAACTCATCAGTTAGATTGATAACTTCAAAGGTAAACGTAACCGAATCATTGAAATTATAGAATGCACTGAAATCGACGTGCGTAGGTCCAGTGGTATTTTCAGAAAAGTTTCCGTTACTACCAATATTTCGAGTCACATAATCATCACGATTATTAGCTGAAATTCGCGCACCATATACATCTGTTTCATAATACATAGTGAAGTTATACGAATTTTCCGAAAGACCTTCTAATGGCGCAACTGTATCAACACCAGATCGAGTCACAATAGTCTCGGCATCAACGTACGAAAAGTTCATCAGCACACCTAGATTACTAAGGGCGCCTGGCAAGAAGCTTAATGCCTGTTGGTAGGCAATTTCAAATCCATCTAACTTAGTGCCTTGAGTATTCGCCGAGGTGCTGTAACGCCAAATAATGCTCGGGTCAAGTAACGCCGGCTGGCTAGGAAAAATAGCACTGACCACGGTTTGATCTTCCGGCCGTAGTGGCTCGAAAGTAGTCGGCGAAGAAATAAAGCTATCTATATCTTTGGTAAAGTAACTAAATGCCAACACACCTTCTTCGGCAAAGTACCATTCTAATGCCAAATTCAAATCATCAGACACTAACGGCTCAAGCTGAGTGTTGCCGCCACTGATTGTAAAGTTCACATCGGTATAATCTTTCGACGGTGCCAAGCTATTTAAACCAGGGCGTGTCAATGTGCGCGCTAAGCCGGCTCTAAACACTAAATCTTCAGTCACATCGTAGGCGATATTTAGCGATGGCAAGAACTCACTGTAATCATTCGTTTCAACATTAGCCGTATTAGTATCTAAAAAGCCCGTTGCTGTTACGTCAGTTTCTACATAACGGCCACCTAGATTAAGCTTAAATCCACGCCCACCAATTGTGGTGTCCAAGTTATAATCGACATATATGGCGGTTGTTTCCTCTTCAATAGTCCACGTTGGTATGCCTGGTCCGCGACGGGCAATGTATGGGCCTTCGCCAAATGCGGGTACGGCTCGATCAAAATCCAGAACTAAGAAGTTTAACTCTGTCGCAGAACCGTGACTGCCAGTATCATTGTAATTAAAGACCGTACCTAAATCAGCCAAATTTCTAGGGTCGTTTGATGCTCGCTCTCCCTCCAATGCGTCAACCACACGATCATTCATCATCGCGCCAATCTCTACACTACTGGTGTCACCAAGCTGCCAATCAAAATCTAAGCGAATGGTATCATTTTGACGGTCCACGCTGTCTCGTCGCATCCGCTCGCCGTCTAGGATCACAAAATTATCGACACTGGTCACATCGATATCATAGTCAATTGCAGCTACGTCGGCATTACCAGTAAAATCATAAGAGAAGTTGGTGCCTATTGGCGTCTCAATATTGACTCTGAATATATCACCTTCATAATCAGAGCTAGCCGTGCCAATCATACCGCTGATAGTCATGCGGTCATTCAGGGTGTAATCGAAATCCAGAGTAAACTGATCAAAATCAGTAGTATCAAGGTTTTGGCGACTCTCTGTACGTAAACCTACTCCATCAAAATTGCCCGCTAATGCCACTATTCCGGTACTGTCTAGGGTAACAGTGTTAGGTGTGATAGCAGGGTATCCGAACGCACCACTACGTCGAAACTCAGCAAAGGAATTATAGCTATTGGTCTGTGATTCAAATTCGGAATGAACCCAGTTAACCCCCAAGGTCAGGTCATCTGATGGCTTAAATTGGACCGCTGCGCTGAGGCCTAAACGATCTTGCTCATGACGAAAACTGTCTTGTCTTGGCAAGCGTGGAAACCAAACATTGCTTAGATCGACACCATTTAACACATTGTTTGCAGCAAAAGGGCGGTCAGGCTGAGCCCACCGAACTGTACCAAAACCGTCTTGATCAGTTGTTCGCTCAGTGTATGCGACGGAGAATAAGTAACCGAATGTCTCGTCGTCGTTGGTGTCGCTGATTGTTGCTGTTAGTCGCGGGTCTGTTTCTTCGGATAGATCGTTATAGCCGAGCTGCGCTGACACTGAGGCATTAAAGCCAGGCTTATCAAGCGGACGGAGTGTGTATAGATCAACACTGCCGGCAATACCGCCCTCTTCAATAGAGGCGGTGGGCGCTTTATTGATATCAATTCGGCTAAACAATTCAGCCGAGAAAACATTAAAATCGAAACTTCGGCTTCTATTGGTGCCACCAGAACTGTCCAATCCGCCGGTTGACGCCGGCACTTCCATGCCATTCAAGGTAACATGGGTAAAGCCGGCTCCAAGCCCCCGCAACGAAACCTGTCGACCCTCGCCGCCTTGACGCACGATGGTTACGCCAGGAACCCGTTGTATTGCTTCGGCTAAATTCAGATCAGGCATTTTACCTATATCTTCACTTATAATACTTTCGCGCGCATTGACCGAACTTCTCTTTAGATCAGTGGCTCTTTTCAAACTTGATCGAAAACCGGTAACCACCACTTCTTCTAAAGTTTCTATCGAATCATTTTCTGTATTCTGGGCAAATACTGGCGCCGAAGCTGCCACAAGCACTCCACTGCCTACAGCCAGTGCAATTGCACGTGATATTGAATTTAACCGATGTCGCATATTTTTCTCCTCTGATATTAATGTATATCGTAGTTATTTGAGTGATTTGACTAAACAAGAATCTTTTTCACCCTATTTTTCTACAGCCTTACTCTTGAAAACCATGAATCATCGACATGATTCACAAATTTCAATCAAAATGCAAGACAAAATGCCATCGGTGGCATAATTATTTTCTAGAAGGAAATCTACTGGGTTTTTTAATGGAAAACCACAAGATTGACATCAAGCAATTGATTAATATTACTATTTTTTACAGAAAAACAACCTAAATATACAAAATAGAGCAAAAAAAATATTAATAAATACTATATATATGATATTTAAATTGGAGTATGTAGCTATAAATTGCTAACGGTAGCATTTGTTTTTTGGCTCAGACGGGTTACGATCCATCACCGAGTTAGTATAGTGTCTAGTAAGATAGTTTTGAATAAAGCATATGCTTTATGACTTTCAGCTCATACCACCCAAGAATAAAAGGCGAAGCAAACATTTGAAAAAGAACACCTTAACCAATAGTGTATGCTCGAATGGAAACCTCAGCTATTCTCGAATAGCAGACTATTGTTAACCATGCCAATCACCACCTACGTTAGACTAGAACTCTGAATGAACGAACCACAAGATAAGAACTCTACCATCAATGATGTTGCTCGCCTTTCAGGCGTTTCGAAACGCACGGTATCAAGGGTTATAAATAAGTCGCCTAAAGTTGGTAAGTCCACTCGAGACCGTATCCAAAAGATCATAGACGACTTGGGTTATAGCCCAAACGCACAAGCTAGGGGTCTAGCATCGCGACGCTCCTATTTGCTAGGCATGATTTACGATAATCCCGACGCGCTCTATATTAATGATGTCCAAAGAGGCGTTTTAAGTATCTGCCGAGAATTCGGCTACGAACTTGTTGTTCACCCCTGCGACATGACATCGGACAGCCTAATTAGTGACGCAGTTAACTTCGCTAACAGGTCAAAGCTAGACGGTGTTATTGTACTTCCTCCAGTTTCTGAGAATAACGACCTAGCTGGTGCGCTGGGAAAAGCAGGCGTTAATTACGTTCGCCTTGCTTCTATCGCACTTGACACAGCCAAACACGTAGTTATTTCAAATGAACGATCTGCAGCGGCGGCGATGGCCGAATACCTGGTGACGCTTGGCCATCGACGCATTGGTTATATTGCCGGGCCTCAAGGAATGCGCTCTACTCGAGAACGGCTTGAAGGATTCTGTGACGCTCTCGAGATTCATGGCTGCAAACCTGATTTAGACATGATTGCCTTAGGCGACTATTCATTCGAATCAGGCATCAATTGCACGCGAGAGCTTCTCGCTAATGAGAACCCTCCAACGGCTATTTTCGCTAGTAATGACGAGATGGCTGTTGGCGCAATCAACGCGGCAAAAGATATGGGGCTCGATGTTCCTAATGACCTCTCAATCGCTGGCTTTGATGACAGCATACTGGCATCTAGGATAATGCCATCGCTTACCACGATACGCCGCCCAGTACAAGAAATGGCTCGTTTTGCGACAAGCAAATTGATTTCATCAATCGACGGTCGCGAAGAAGAAGCGAAAACACCGATCATGCTGGTTCCATCGTTAATTGAACGCTCCTCGACTCGAGCAATTGATCTAACATAGCCTTAAAGCTGTCAATACTTAGGTATATAGTTGCCCGGCAAGGAGTCGCTGGCACATGACTTTGAGGGCTTTTAATGCACATTCGAGCCCGCACAATTTCAACCAAACGCCTCAACACCGGCACGCCCAAACCTCTTCAAGCACCCTATCGAAACAGTTTCGAATCAATAGGGTGATCACAAACGGTTAGAAAACAATCTAAAAGGGACTAATTAAAATGTTCTAAATAGATTATTGCCACCGGTAGCAAAAAGTACTATTCTTGGGCTTGGAGCACACCTCTGACTCAATAATAAAAACAATGAGCACACATTTCATGACCAACAAAACACGGCGAATCCTTCTCAAGAGCATAGCAACCACATCGCTAGCTCCCGGCGTTTTTCTCTCAGGATGCAGCACATTAGAACAAACCTTAGCCGCAGATAAATGGGTTATGGCATCTGACATTCGCGCTCGCATTAAGTTACCCAAGATTCCCAAGGCCGACTTTTTGATCACCGATTTCGGAGCGCTTGGCGATGGCCAAACGGATTGTAGTCAAGCAATTAAAGAATCTATCGAAGCTGCCTCGGCGGCCGGTGGTGGGCGTATCGTGGTACCAGCAGGCGTTTTTATGAGCGGGCCAATTCACTTAGATAATCGAATTGAGTTACATGTTCAAAAGGGCGCAACGCTTTCTTTCATAAACGATCCAGACAGATATTTACCGGCGGTATTTACCCGCTGGGAAGGGGTTGAGTTTATGGGGCTCTCTCCATTAATTTACGCATTCGGGAAATCAGACGTGGCTATTACAGGGCAAGGTACCTTATTTGGTGGTGCCGACGATGACCATTGGTGGCCTTGGAAAGGCGGCAAAAAGCCCGTATCACCGCAAAATCAAAAGAAGGCGCGAACAGAATTATTTGCAGAAGCCGAAGCGGGTGTGCCGCCAGAACAGAGGCTATATGCCAAAGACGCCTACCTTCGCCCTCCCTTTATTCAACTTTACCAATGCAACAATATCTTGATTGAAGAAGTAACTATCACCGGCTCACCATTTTGGCTAATAAATCCAGTATTGTCGAACAGCATTACCGTCCGTGGTGTTACCTGTCATAGCTATGGCCCCAACAATGATGGGTGTAATCCTGAATCCTGTAACGACGTGCTTATAGAGAACTGCCTATTCGATACCGGCGACGATTGTATTGCGATTAAATCTGGGCGTAATGCCGACGGTCGCCGTATCAATGTGCCATCGCAGAATATTGTTGTATCTAATTGCAATATGAAAGCGGGTCACGGTGGCGTGGTAATGGGCAGTGAGTTGTCTGGCGGAATACGTAACATCTTCGTCGAAAACTGCCAGATGAGCAGCCCTGACTTATGGAGCAGTATCCGAATTAAAACAAATGCGATGCGCGGAGGCTCTGTCTCCAATGTAAACGTGAGAGACATTGATATTGGCACAGTGCGTGACATGATCCTTATCAATTTTTTCTATGAAGAGGGTGACAACGGCCCGTTTACACCTCAGGTGTCGGGCCTTCAGTTCGAAAACATGCACTGCGCTGATGCCAAACGAATACTCAATGTAAGAGGTTTTAAGCACGCCCCGATTAGTGACATATTACTAAGCAACATCACCATTGATCACGCAGAAAAGGCATCAATAGTTGAGAATGTAGATCGCATCCGCTTTATCAAAGTGCGTGTTGATAACAGCGACGTAAATCAACTCAGCGATCTACGCCTAGAGGCTGGTGTATGAACAGCCTGCAAATTCATGCTAGCGACAACGTCGCCGTAGCACTAAAAGATCTAAGCCTAGGCCAAAATGAGCTGGGCGCAACACTGTCTAGCGACGTAGCCAAAGGCCACAAGTTTGCAGTAAACGAAATTCGTGAGGGTGAATCCGTAATCAAGTACGGCCACCCCATCGGGCAAGCGATAAGTGACATTAAAGTTGGCCAACATGTGCACAGCCATAACCTTCGAACCAGCCTTAAAAGCGGCGAGCACTATACCTACGAGCCCACCGAGCAGAGCCTGTCGAGCGCACTTGAACATCATCAAACAGACACTTTTAGAGGCTACCTTCGAGCCAATGGACAAGCCGGAACCCGAAACGAAATATGGGTACTCAACACGGTTGGTTGTGTCAATGCGACAGCCGCGAGGGTCGCCAATGCGAGCAAAGCGATTACTTCGGTAGACGGCATTCATTCCTTTGCACACCCATTTGGTTGTAGCCAACTCGGCAATGATCTCGATCACACGCAAAAAGTATTGGCTGCATTGGCGTCACATCCTAACACCGGAGGTGTTGTCATCATTGGCCTAGGCTGTGAAAACAATCAGCTGGACCAACTGCTCGAACGCGTTGACCCTACTCAGAAAGAACGAATTCGCTCCTTTAGCGCTCAAAAAGTGCAGGATGAAGAGATTAGTGGCCTTAATGGAGTACAAGAATTAGCCGAGATAATGGCCGCAGATCAGCGCACTGAACTGCCCGCATCGCGGCTTTCGCTTGGCATGAAATGCGGCGGCTCCGATTCCTTTTCTGGGCTAACGGCCAACCCATTAGTCGGGCAGATGACGGATCGTATTTGCGCAGCTGGAGGGCGAGCAATACTGACCGAGGTACCAGAAATGTTTGGTGCTGAGCAGCTGCTGATGAATCGCGCCATCAACGCTGATGTCTATAACCAAACAGTAAAGTTGATTGACGATTTCAAAGGTTACTTCACCGCTAACAAACAGCCCGTGTCAGAAAACCCTTCGCCCGGTAATATCGCTGGAGGCATCACCACGTTAGAAGAAAAGTCACTGGGTGCGATTCAGAAAGGCGGCTCGGCTGCAGTAAGAAGTGTTATCGACTACGGCGAAAGAACAACCGAGCAAGGCCTAACGTTACTAGAAGGGCCGGGAAATGATGCTGTTTCGTCTACCGCATTAACCGCGGCAGGCGCCAACCTCATTCTATTTACGACAGGGCGAGGCACGCCGCTCGGCTTTCCAGTACCAACTCTAAAAATCGCCTCTAATAGCGCTTTAGCTGCCAGCAAACCACGCTGGATTGACTTTAATGCCGGTGCACTTCTCGAAGGCCGTTCGATGCCAGATGTGGCGAGTGACTTATGGAATAAAATTTTAGATATTGCCTCAGGCGAACCCGCCAAAAATGAGCAAAACGACTACAGAGAAATTGCCATCTGGAAAACCGGCGTCACTCTTTAGTTATACAAACTGAACACAGACATAGATAAATAATCATGAATACAGCACTTAACTCACTACTTGATCCAGACCGCTTGTTTCCGACCGGCACAAAGACTCGTGACATCGCTCGAGGCTTGTACAGCGCAATAAAGGACCTGCCTATTATTAGCCCACATGGTCATACAGATCCCCGCTGGTTTGCTGAAAATGAGTGCTTCACCGACGCAACCAGCTTACTTCTGATACCTGACCACTATCTGTTTCGTATGCTTTACTCGCAAGGTATTTCGTTGGAGAGTTTAGGCATACCTCGTGTTGATGGCGGGCCGGTCGAAACTGACAAGCGTAAGATTTGGCGAACCTTTGCCGCCAATTATCACTTGTTCAGAGGCACCCCTTCATCAATATGGATGGACCACGTATTCCACTCTGTGTTTGGTCTTACTGAGCTCTTTTCATCCGCCACAGCCGATCAGTTCTACGATCAAATTACCGCCGATTTGCAGTCCGACGCCTACCGGCCACGCGCTCTGATGGACCGTTTCAATATCGAGGTAATTGCCACTACAGAAGGAGCAATTGATGATCTTAAACACCATCGCTCGCTGGCCGGTACGCCATGGGCAAAACGGGTTATTACCACCTTCAGACCGGATGATGCGGTTGATCCTGAGCGTGAAGACTTTGTTGAAAATGTGCGGCGTTTAGGTGAACTCACTGGTGAAGACACCTCTCAGTGGAGCGGCTATTTGGACGCAATGCGTGCTCGACGCGAAACCTTCCGAGAATTTGGCGCAACCGCGACCGACCATGGCCACCCAAGTGCCGCGACTGCAGATTTATCATTGCCAGACTGTCAGGCCTTGTTCGCAAGGTGCTTATCAGGAGACGTTAGCGCATCGGATGGCGAATTACTTCGTGCTCAAATGTTAACTGAAATGGCCGGCATGAGCCTGGAAGATGGCATGGTGATGCAAATACATGCGGGCGCCAAGCGTAACGTCAACAAACCGCTATTCGAGCGCTTTGGAAGAGATAAGGGCGCCGATATGCCTTCGTCAACCAACTACATTGATGGCTTGTCGGCACTGCTTAATAAATACGGCAATGAGCCTAGCCTCAAGATCATTTTATTCACCTTAGACGAAACAACCTATGCTCGTGAATTGGCGCCGCTTGCAGGCCATTTTCCATGCCTAAAGCTTGGCCCTCCATGGTGGTTTAACGACAGCCCTGAAGGCATGCAGCGATTTCGCCAGCAAGCAACTGAAAGCGCTGGATTCTATAATACAGTGGGGTTTAATGACGACACCCGCGCATTTCTCTCTATTCCCGCACGCCATGATGTCGCGCGGCGTATGGACTGCCGTTTTCTAGCCACCTTAGTGGCAGAGGGACGAATTCGCCTGAACGAAGCCGAGCAGTTAGCCGAAGACCTAACCTACAACTTAGTTAAACAAGGCTACAATATATAATGCGGCTATCAGAAAAGTCTCTAGCACAGCTTCCTGCGGAAATTTCTAAACCCTTATATGATCGTGAGGCATTGGGAATAGGCATCGTTCACTTAGGCATTGGCGCGTTTCATCGATGCCATATGGCGGTATACACTGATGATGTATTGGTGACGCATGGCGGTGACTGGAAAATACTCGGCGTGTCATTACGTAGCAACACAATTCAACAGCAGCTAAATCCACAGGATGGCCTATACACCGTAGCGGTTAGGGGTAATGCCGATAATTGTGAACGGGTAATCGGCAGCATTTCTGGCGTGCTCTACGCAGCTGAGCAATCCACAGAAATTGTCGACGCTATGGCCGCCGCGACTACACATATTGTGTCGCTCACAGTTACTGAGAAAGGTTATTGCCATGACCCGTCAACCGGTGAGTTAAACAAGCAACACCCCGACATCGTCAATGACCTAAGATACTTTGCCGAATCCGTTGGCCAACTAAAATCAGCGATTGGCTTTCTGGTCGCAGGGCTTTCTCAACGTAAAAAAAACGCTGGTGGCCCGCTAACTATTCTGTGTTGCGACAACCTTCCCTCAAATGGAGCCACTGTCGCTAAATTGGTGCTGCGTTTTGCGTCTATAATCGAGCCAGAACTTACTGATTGGATACACCACAATGTGCGCTTCCCAAGCACCATGGTCGATCGAATAGTACCGGCAATGGAACAAGATAGCGTTAATGATTTCTTTCAACGTACGGGGCTAGTCGATGAAGCGATATTACAAACAGAGCCCTTTACTCAGTGGGTAATTGAGGACGACTTTGCAGGCCCTAGACCCGCATGGGAAGATGTAGGTGTCACCTTAGTAAGCGATGTAGAGCCTTATGAAGAAGCTAAACTCAGAATGCTCAACGGCAGCCATTCAGCACTCGCCTACTTAGGTTATCTTGCTGGCTTCAAATATGTGCATGAGGCAATGACCCAGCCCGACTTACGTTACTTTATTGATACCTTTATGACCAACGAAGCAGCGCCATCGCTTGGTACCCAAAAAGGAATGGACCTCAATGACTATCGGCTACAGCTACAAGCTCGCTACGACAACAAAGCACTAGCACACAAAACTTACCAGATCGCCATGGATGGTAGCCAAAAAATACCTCAACGCTTACTCGGAACTTTGCGCCACCAGTTAAACACCAACGGCGTAATTAGCGCTTGCTGCCTCGCTGTTGCGGCTTGGATGCGGTATGTGATGGCGGAGGACGAAAACGGACTAAGTTACCTAGTTCAAGACCCTATGGCGGTCATATTAAAGCAAGTCGCCAACAATAAAAAAGGGGACCCTCGCAAGCAAGTAATCGGTTTTTTAAGCATACAAGATATTTTTTCAAGCGACTTAATAGCCGACCCGCGAGTTTGCGACGAGTTAACTTTTTGGTTGTCTGAACTGTGTGATAACGGAGTTCTTAGCACGCTTAATACATTCAAACAAAAAGTTAAGTTGACCAGCCCTTGAAACTGCGTGTAATTACTCAGGGTATTGCATAGTGTCTCTATGCTAACTTGAATAAAACTCTAATAAGCTCTCTAACGAATCACTCTGCCCTTGGGGGCTCTACCCCAGCGTCTACGGTTCGTGCTTTGAAGGCTTTTTTGGTAATGCCACTGACCTCAACCCATGATTCATTGGGCACAAGCTTGGTAAGTGAGTAGTGTTTTAGTTTCCAGCCTTGCGGTGTATTCTCAAGCACAGCGGTGCCACGGAAGCGGCCCCACTTTTCTGATTCGACTATCTCGTCGACCCAGGCGACTGTTTTTTGGCTGTTGAAATTGGTGAAGCGTTTAATCGGTGTATACGACCAACCTTTGCCGTCCTTAAAGTGTTTGTTTACATATTTGGCGAATGCCTCGTATGGCCAGCGCTCCCAATCATCGGTGCCCATAAAGACACTGTCTTCGCTGAAATGGTCAAGATAACGGCGTTTATCACCTTGGTCAGCGGCGGCGTGAAAATCGTCCATTTTGTTATCGATAAGCTCGATTAATTCGCTTGCCAAAGGCTTAGTTTGTTTGGCAAACACTGGGCTGCCGATCATACACACAAGACTAACTGCAATCAGAAGGTTTTTAATTTGCATGGTATTTTATTCTCTATATTGTCGGTAATGTGCCAAATTGAATTGCATCAACAAGATCGCAACAATCGCAAAAAAACATAAGGCCAGATTGGTAAAGGCATGGCGTTACGCATTTAGCTGTCAGCAAGCATCGGAGTAAAACTTTCGGCTTCTTGTATTAGCAGCGGCGGCTGACTTACAACTCTGGGTTCTGTAATCAGTTTTTTAAGACCGGTCTCGACCGCTAAATATTGATCAATGGCAGGCTGTGTATGCTCGATATAAGCTGTCATCTCAGCAATAGTATCTGGGAATTCCTCAAGTAATGATGAATAACTTGATTGCTTATAAACAATGGCATGGGTTGTGGTTGGCCCAGTTCCCTCGCTTGCAGTTTCTCTAAGATGGTTACAGCCACTTAACAATGGATATTGCTTTCCCCAACAATGCCCGCCTAAATATAAAATGTCCCAGCTCTCAGTTTTCGCCTCCGCCAGACTGTTGGCAAGGCTGGTAAGTGTGGCCGCATCAAATATCACATCGTCTTCCAATACCAACACATTCTGGTGCCGATTTATCGATGCCGTTTGGATTATTGTTCGGTGAGACAAGGCGCACCCTATGTGGTGATTTTCGGGTGTTTCAATTGCCGAGAAACGCTGCACTCGATGGCCAATACCAAGTAGATCGAATTGTGCTTTTACCGCGCTCCACCGAGCTTGATCGCGATCTAGGTTGATACAGTAGATAGCATCAAAATAGAAGAATGGATTATCAATTTCGGCTTCAATGTTAGCTACGATTTTGACGGTCTCAGCCTCGCCAATATGTGAATTAAAGTGTTCAATCATCGGGCCATTATCAATGCCCAATTCTTGATGCGCAATCATGTAATTACGCATACGGTCTGCCCAATTGAGCGCATAACGAGTGCCCATCGGTCGGTTAAAGCGATGCAGCCAGCGTAAAAACGGCAGACAGAGAGTTCGGCCACCGGCGCGGCGAACTTTCTCGTGTACATAGCCCTCTTCGCCTCCAAACCCGCTAAAACGTGGGTTTACTTGCGGCCAACTATCTTTGCGAAAAGCAAACAAACCGAGCCCTTGCATTGGGATATCAAAACCAGGGCCATCGAGCTCGTAGGCTCTCGGGTCTGTAGCCCAACTCCCATACATACCAGCACCCCAACTAGGCGCAAAATGCGACGACAGCGAATGCATATCATCATTGACCAATGGCCCTTGAAGCAAATCGTGTGTATCGGGATTAGCGTCGATATAGTCCAGCAATTGTTTGATTGCGCCGGGCACAATCATCACATGTGAATCCATGCACAGAATGTAAGGCGAGTTAGTTCGATTAATCAATGAAAATCGAGACCAAGTACCTTGAAAATTATCGCCTTGAATATAGCGGTAGTTGGGCATCGAATCGCCAAGCAACTTAAGCGCATCGGCGCAAATGCCGGTGGGATTATTGTCGAGCACTACAAACTCTATTTGATCTAATATTTCTGGGTGGTACAAGCGGATTGCCTGCACTGAAAAATACACCCCATCGTAGTCGTCATAGGTTGCCATACCGATACATAACTTGTACTTTTTTGATGATACCGGCGGCGGCAGATACTCAATTGCGGGTGCATAAGGTGTGGTTTCTTTGAAACTAATCGCGCCATTGAGCGCGAGGTGACGCAAAGTGGTTTTAACGTCTTGGCTTAGGCTTTCAATGTCAGCTGGAAAGCGCTCGCCAAGAGACTCAATAATAGAATCAACATTCTTAATTCCATCGCATTGCTCAATAATTAAATTAGTTGTTTCATTAGTAGTAAAACAATGCCCCGATTGCAGGTTTTCAAAGCGGCTCGAATCGTGTTCTCGAGATAGTTCCCAGCCGGTCACTATTTGTGGAATTAAAATCGAAGAGGATGATTTTTTCAAGTTTTTGGAAAGCTCGTTTTTAGTTGCCTGGGTAGCTGAAACGCTGATTGCTGAAGCAGCCGATCTCTGTGGTAAAAACTGTCTAGCAACAACATTATACGTTGTGTCTAGCGACATAATATTTTCTTCGGTGATCAGTCCTTGATGAAAGTTAGAAAAGTCTACTCTGGATTGGTCCCACCAAAGATGGTTCCACATATGCATGCTATAGACTTCTTGAAAATCATCATCGAGCCCTTCAAATAGCGTGCCGATACCTTGATTCGTCCACATGTGTTTGAAAAAGAAACGCTGCGGAACTACATGCACTTTATCCGGAAATTCTAACGCCAGTGACGCCGCTTGCTGGCAAGAATGGGAACTCCAAGTGCCGTCAAATGATTTATAACTGGCCTCTAGCCATCGCTGCGCGAACTCTGAATTGGGTTCAGACATCAACAGCGCGTTGCACAACGAAGGCTTTTGTTGATTACTAACAGAGTCGATAACATCCTGCTCACGACCTATTACAAACGCGTGCTGATAAAGCTCTTCGGGTATAGGGTTTACAAATAATGTATCCATGTCGGCGTACACACCACCGTACTCGATCAATTTTTTCAAGCGGATAAAATCAGCTTGATGCGCATAATCAAGTTTAGACGCCTTAATAAACTGACCTTCCTGATGATCTTGATATGCGGCGTGCTGATGCACAAACGATTCCAGCTCAACTTCGATTAAAGTAAGGTGAGGTTTTATCAACTCCCAATATTCACCATACGGTTGATAGTGGTAATAAAAATGTAATGCGTTCGGTTTATTAACCTCTAGACAGGATTTTAAACAAAGGTAATAGGCAAGATGAAACGGTTCTGATTGCTCTTTAAGCCCGAATATAAAATGAAAAATTTTCGGAATATTAGTTTCCCGAGTTGTTTTTTCCTTAGCCGATTTCGCCCTAATTGATTTCGCCATAGTTGCTTTATAGAGTTGTGCACCAACTTGTGCTGAGTTATATTTTTTATGTAAATCTAATGCGAGTTTTTCAGCTTTTCGCCGTGCGCTATCAGGCGCGTTGAACAGCGTTTTTAGGTGCTCCGAAATAGACAGTTCGCTAGCTTGTGCCCACTGTTGGTCGCCACTATAAGACGAGTTACCTCTTCCATCTATTACGTCTGTCAATTCATATGACGACAGATAACTTGCCTCATCTGTTAGAAAATCCAGATGCCCTCCCCAGCCAGTCGCAATCACAGGATTACCCATGCCGGCCGCTTCAAACATACCTAAGCCCCACCCTTCGCTGTGGCTAGTAGAAACAAAGCAATCTCCGAGTTGGTGCAATGCCGTGATGTCGTCATTAGTGACTTTATAATTAATCAACGCGATATGCGCGGGTGACTCATAGCCAGCAGCAATCTCAGCAAGCAATTGCTGGGTATCGTGTTCACTTGCATCGGCTTCTGAGCGAGGGCCTCGAGCGGATGTTTTTAATACCAAAGAAACCGCATCAGCCGCGCTAAAACTGCTCAGATATGCGTTAACCAAATTCCACAGCGCCTTGCGAGCAGTCCAATCATTAATACAATAGAAAACGTAGTTTTCGCTCGGGACCCCGGTCAAACTGCACATATCGCTCACTGAGGCATCGGCGATAGGGGGCATTTTGTTAAGAATATGAGGCACCACATCTATCGGAATTTTGACGCCCGAACGCTCGAATATTGGTCGATTAAAAGCACACGGCACTAGCACCCGATCGAGCTGATTTATAAGATCAGGAAAATGCTTAGGCAGACAACTGGTTTCCCAAACGCTGTAGCCGATATGATATTGATTGCGCTCTTTTAGCAAAGGCCAATACTCAGGCACTGTATGCATTATTATGCAATGGTAATCGCTAATCGGCGTGAGACAATCTATTAACCTTTCAATTTGACTGTCTTCAGATAGACACTGTTTGAGTAATTCGCGAACTGCGTGTTTAGCTGATGGTGATCGATACCAAGGTTGGTAACCTGTTTCGGTCAAGATAAGCGGCACCCAATAAATTGAACATTCAAGATCTAGCAGCGCATTCAAGTAACTGATTGCCGCCAAGCCATAGCCCGATGACTCAAGCAAGGAGTAGTATTTTATGCCATTGGTATTCACCAACCCATTTTACCGAAATATTTAATTCGAGCTTTAGCGCTAAAAAAAATAACAAGGTTGCATGAATGGTCTGGCTCTTCATGTTCTTGCATGGTCCGCCCCAGTTGATGTAATGCGGCTTTATCCATCAAAACCAACTCGGGGTTATGGCCCCTTTCGTGAACCCAATATATTTCAGCCTCGGTCCAATCAAAGAAATCGATGAACATCTCAAGCCCGTCAGGCTCAGTCGCCGATAGTAGTCCAGGACAAAATTCAAACACACACCCTAGGTGATCCCTATTTCGTTCAATTACATGGGTCATTCCCTTCAGCACTTTAAGCTCATGGCCTTGGGTATCGCTTTTAATAAAATCAATCGGTTCGCTGCAGTTTGCCAGATATTGATCAAGCACAATAATGCTAACCTTTTGCTTTTCTCGATCGCCGTTATAATCGCCGCTATAGTTGAGACGATGGTCGCCTTTATTGCAACTCGATAGATGCAAATCAATCACTCCCGAATTGTCTGATAGACCATGATTTTCAATTATTACATTGTCTAATTGATTAGCTAATATATTGGCCTCGAGCAGGGAGTAATTCTCCGCTTCAGGTTCGAAAGCATAGACTTTTCCCTGTTCACCAACCAATTGCGCGAAAAGCACCGTGAAATAGCCGATGTTAGCCCCGATATCGATAACGTTATCGCCAACCGAGATCAGCTTGCTAACTAAAGCAGTTTCAACCGGCTCCCAAATGTGGTCGGTCTTAAGAGTGTGACTGATTACTTGGTCGCCAGCTTCATAAACCAGCAAACTAAATGGCCTAAGTCCGGCATTGGCAATATAGACCAGTTGTTTATGCTCGCTAGGCGCTAAAACGCGATTACTGTTAGTTGTGGCCTTTTTTACGTAGAGCCCTTCATCAGAATTGGCGCTTTGCATCGCGAGTAAATTCGTAGTTGGACAAATCATGTGTTTAGCAAAGCCGTCGGTGTTGAATGCTACGACTTGTGAATCGGCTCTACATTGTTCGGCAAGAGCTTCAATATCTCTGCCACCATTGAATAAATCCATTCCAGGAGAATCATGCATTGGATAAAAATCAAAACCGTCAATTGAATTTGGTCTTGGATTAATTAGTTCGGCCGCTGAACCGGTAGTCCACGAGTTGGCCCAGTGATGTACTGCAAAACAGCCCTGACTTACTAGTTTTTTCCTGAGAGTGTCACTTGCATTGGAGCCTTCAGCGAGATTGGAGCCTTCAGCGAGATTGGAGCCTTCAGCGAGATTGGAGCCTTCAGCGAGATTGGAGCCTTCAGCGAGATTGGAGCCTTCAGCGAGATAAGAGCCTTCAGCGAGATAAGAGTTTTCGGCGAGCAGCGATAACTCCGGCGCATTATTTACGAACGGGCAAAAATAGCTTGAAGGGTAAACATTTACTCCTTGCCTTTTCACTTGCTCATAGACTTTTTGTAACATTACAGGGCCAGTGGAATTCAACACATCGTCGTGTAAGCCCGCGCAGGTCTCGTCTGTAATGAGAAAATCAATGACTGCTTTTAAAAACGCAGAACCGGGTTGCGATGCGAATAGCGCATTACACAGTAATTGATCGAGTGATTGGTCGCGCGCATGTTCTCTTGGTTCTAGACCGATGACCAAGTTATGGCTGTCAAACAGACCATCTAATGGCTGCAGGCATTCAAAATCAAGATCGACATAAAGCCCCCCGTAATGATAAATCACCAGATAGCGAATCGCATCAGCGCGCTGTATATCACGCGAATAAGCAAAGTAAGTGCGGCTAAAGTGCGGATAAAATTGCTCGACAAATTCAGCACCATCAGCGTTGCTCCACAACTTGTATTGCCAACCAGGGTGATACCGCCTCCAAGACTGGGCAAACGCCGTCCATTCACTTGGAACCTGATCGGTTTTCCAAGTTTGGTGGATAATTTTAGGGATCATAGTAAATCGTCGCCCAAGTAGAGTGCACCGTCACTCTAGCAAAGAGTGGTCTAGAAGTTAACCATAAGAGACCTCAACCTAACTCAGGGACAAAGTAAAAAGACATTATGGACAGGTTTGTCCGTTAGTCTAGTTATGCTGAAGTGTCATTAAGTTTATATTTACAAATTACTTCATATATAAGACGTATCACTTGGCATCGAAGTAATAATCGGGTTACATTATTACTAATTATTAACTCTATCCAGTGCGCTTAAATATGTCCAACGAGAAAAATGATTCATTAGGCGGCAAAGATGTATCTTTGTCTAGTTCAACCACCGAACAAGAGCAAACTGTTGGGGTAGAGCAAAAAAACGCTAGGCGTACAGTATTACGCAACACCCTGATTGGTGGTGGTGCCGTTATTTCAACCAGCTTTGTCCCAGACCAATGGAAAAAGCCATTGCTTGATTCGGTAATCTTGCCGGGCCATGCGCAAACTAGCGCTCCGATCATAGTTATGGGCGGCGGCAGTGGCATCTCAGTCACTAAAGCTGACAATAACGGATTCGAAGTTGACGATATTCTGGATATTTTCATCGGCCAAGCTTATGCCACAAGTGCTGCTTCATTGGAAGGCGGTTGCTTACTACTCACCCTAGAGGGCTCGGTTGCAACTGTTTCACTGACCTTAAACGATAATGAAGTTGATACCAAAACCGGCACTATTGACGGAACAGCGGTTAGTGTTTCAGGCCTACATTCTGGATACACCGTCACGGCAAACTTAAATAGCGCTTCTGTGCCAACCAGCGCGACTGGCTCTGTTAGTGGCTTTGGCGAGACTGGAACATTTGGTGTCTCAACCGCTGACCCAGTCTGTGCGCCGGTTGCTACGACTACGTCGGCACCAACTACGACATCCGCACCCACAACAACACCTTCACCGACTACCACTCCGGCAGCCACAACAACGCCCACACCGACTACAACATCAATGCCGAACTCGAATATCACGTTTAATTTTAGTTTGTCGAAATCTATCTGGTCATAAATCAGTCTTTCTTAAGACAAGTCGAATATAGCCCTATGCCAATTGTGATAGGGCTAGCTCAATTCAAAATGTAACTAGTCAAAGGTCACCATTCCGTTATGGCGGGTGTAGACTGATGTGTCTACATGGATTTCGTAACCGAGCTCAACCAACTCTTTGCAAAGCCAGAAATCTTCCGACAAATATTCATCATCTGAGATTCCTACTCTAAAGATATCGTAGTGAGTGACCGCCATCCCCTCTCGCCTGAGTAACTTATTTATCTTATAGGTCCGATCTTCTTTGATCGCATGCTCCACTAAGGATTTCACTGCCGCACGTGATAGTAATAGCGCTGCAGTGCCGACTCGAGTCACCGATTGAACAATCGGTAGAACATTGAGTTTCGCGTCTGTATTTGGGGTCTGCTGCCCTTGCGCATCCTTACCCTTTAGGTAAACCGGTGCGCCGATAACATCTTTGTTATGGTTAAGCATCTGGGTGAGGCCCTGATGATCAAGAAATACATCTGCGTCAAGAAACAGAAGATGCGTGAACGCTTCGCTTTCCCAAAAACTGGCCAAAATAGTATTTCTAGCACGCGTGATTAAACTTTCATTACCAATCGTCATAACTGCGTGGGGGATATTATTATGTACAAATCCGAGTATCGAATGCAAATAATCAGTATGTAGCATGCCATTGTATGCAGGTGTGCCAATTAAAACATTTGGGGCTTGCGTTTGTTTCATAGAGTGCTTTTTAATTTGAATTATTAGAGACCGCTGCTAGTAAAAAGAAGGCGGTCGTCCGCGATCATGAACCATCTTACTCTATTAACATTATGATACGACTCTCAGATATATTGTTAGCGTATTATTTTATCTCATGCGCGCCCGACACCACCACTAATTAAAATATTTATGTATCGCTTCTCTTACCTAATAACCTATCGTAAATCTGATCAAAGTCGGGAACGCAACCTGCACTATCTTTTGCAACAGCTCTGTCTTGACCCAACACTGGAAATCATTATTGTTGAACAAGATGCTAAAAGCCAAGTAGGGAATTTACCGAAAACCAATATTAACTATGTATTTATTGAGAATACGGGGCGATTTAATAAATCATGGGGGCTGAATATCGCCGCTAACCACGCGAGCTGCGAGCGCCTTTTATTCGCTGATTCAGATATGCTAATTGATGCAGCCACATTAGACCGAATTAGCGAAAAAATGGACGATGGTGCCGATGCCATCAACCCGTATGACGTTTTAGTTGACCTCAGCCAGCAAGAGACCCGGCAGTTACTAAGCCAAGCCCACGAGCTACATATTGATCGGTCTCCAGAACAGCTAAACCGAAAATCAATTGGTCAACACCTGCCGTTCTGCGGAGGCGCGTTCGCTATTACACGAAAACTTTTCAACGCTACAGGCGGCATGGATGAACGTTTTGAAGGTTGGGGCGCTGAAGACGATGCAATGTCCAAACGGGTGGCTTTTTTTGCCGCCCAAGTAGCAACACTAAACAGCGTTGCCTACCATTTGTGGCATCAACCTAGCGAGCTCAACGGCATTGATCCGCAAAACTATATCCGCAACCTGTCGCTCTTAAGCATGTACTACGAACGGCCTAAATCGTTCTACCATTCGACGGCGCAACGGGATCTCACGAATAACGCCCGCACCTCAAAATATAGCGCGGTTAATAAACCGCTGCAGGCAAACGACCACACCCCACTGATATCATGCCTATGCGTGACTCGTGGCAGAGTGTCACTATTAAAGCGTGCGATTGATTGTTTTCAAGCACAAACCTATGCGCGTAAAGAACTGATTGTGGTTAGTGAATCAGATGACCTAGAAACAAACGAGCTTTTGCGGCAGCTGAATATTAAAGAGATCCGCCACCATGTCGCCCCCATTGACCCAAAACAAAGCTTGGGTGATCTGCGAAATTTATCCATAAAAATAGCCAAGGGGCAGTTCATTTGCCAGTGGGACGACGATGATTGGTATCACCCTCAAAGACTTTCGAAACAATTAAACTCAGCCTTGCAACAACAGAAACCGGCTTCGATTTTACCACGCTGGTTAATCCATCATCGAGAAAGTAATAAAATTTACTGCTCTAACATTCGTTTATGGGAAGGTAGCCTATTATGCCGTAAAGACATTTTACCAGCGGGTGACGCCTACGATAATAGACGTAAAGGTGAAGACTCAATGTTAATCGAAAAACTTTTTGTCGAAGACCAGCTGGCAATAGAAGATTTTCCCGAGCTCTATATTTATTACTTAAACGGCGAAAACACATGGGATACAACGCATGCCGAAAAAATAATCGAGGCAAGTGTCGAGCTAAGCCCGCAAGATGCAAAGATTGTTAGAGACAAGATATCCGCACATCCTTAGTCCTAACGCCACTTACCTTGATCGCTAGGTTATAAATAGAGGCCTCTGCATAACTCTAGCACAAGATAAAATGGCTAATAGTTTCCGATATTTTTACCAAAACATCCGGCAATAGCTAGCTATTGCACTCAATTTTGATAAAAATCTTGAAAATATTTTCTCATTTTCCTTTTGCACTAGAGTTATGAAGAAGTCTCAAATAACTAAAATATGAAAAACACAGAACTAGAGTTACTTAAGCCGATTGATAACGCAATTGTTGCTGCGTCCAAAGACATAAAAGTGCTAACGCGATTAAGTTGGCCAGCCAAGGTTAAGCGTACATTCCTCGACGACTGGCAACGTGGCAACCCGCGGTTACCACAAGTTGAATATAACATTAGTGATGACCTGAAGGCCTCGGCAGAATCCTTGCGCAAAGCCAAGCAAGAGCTGTCTGTGTTCGACCATCCACTAGCGAGCTATTTACATAAAACAGCCGATTCCTACCAAACTTTATGCCATTTACTGGAATCTGCTGGCAGCCAAGATATGCTTGAACCCAGCCGTGAATTATATGGTGCCCCAGGTGATTTACTGGCTGATGGTCGTTTCAATAATCTACAAGCCGCGCATCACTTTCTAGAATCCAGTGATCAGTTCAGCCGTGCCACACACCTGCATGAATCGGCCTACTGCTTACCAGCCGAGACCATTAAACAAGACCTCGAAAGCAGACTGACTGAGGTTTTCCCCAAGGGTCTTTTAAGCGTCGTTACTGACCCTAACCTAGTATCAAAGGCCGCCGCAGGAGCCACTCGAATTCGTCTGCGTGATGCAACCTGCTTTACTGAGTATGATTTAGAGCAATTGCTGCAGCACGAGATATTCATCCACAGCCTAACCGCATTAAACGGCCAAGCCCAACAAAATGCGAGTTGCTTTGGCTTGGGTGCGCCCCGCACTACCGGTGCCCAAGAGGGCCTTGCAACCTTTTCAGAACTGGTAACTGGGTCGATCGACATAGATCGACTAGAACGAATCGCGCTCCGAACTATAGCAATTGACCAAGCGCTAAATGGCGCAGACTTTATCCAGGTATTTAAGTTCTTTCTAGAGCGCGGGCAGCCAGAAGATGAATGCTTCAACTCGACCATGCGAATTTTTAGAGGTGCCCCGGTTACCGGAGGCGCGGCGTTTACTAAAGACGGCGTTTACCTACATGGTTTAATGCAGGTTCACACCTTTTTTAGCTGGGCAATGAGTCATCAAAAATTAGATCTATGTCGTTACTTTCTAGCAGGCCGAATGACCATCTCAGACGCAATAGAATTAGAGCCACTGTTCAATGATGGCACTCTGAAACAGCCGCGATATCTACCGCCATGGATGGCAAAAACCAGCGGTCTCGCGGGCTACTTAGCCTTCTCGGTATTTGCTGATAAATTATCGATTCAAGGCATCGCGGCTGATCATAACTTTCAGCGCTTTGAAGTTTAATCAAATTAGTGCTTGATGATTCTGTAACAGCGTCGCTCACTGCGTTAAATCTCGCCCGAGCAACCAATGCTTGCTAATCGTCTTGCAAACGCTGCAAGCGCTCTTCTTGCTCTTCGAAGGCGGCTTTTATTTCCTGCATTACTGAATCGACATTGGCTGGGCGTGTATCGACTTCGATAATGCCAGTGAGCTTAGTATCAGGTTTGAGGTCACCTTTCTCATACAGCTTCCAGATTTCTTTTGCGCATTGAGTCTTGAGTAATTCAGGTGCGAACTGGCCGTAGTAATTGGTCATGTTGCGCACATCACGCTCGAGCATGGCTTTTGCGTTGTTATTACCAGCCGCATTAACCGCCTGAGGCAGATCGATAATCACCGGCCCGACTTGGTCTACTAATACATTGAATTCCGATAAGTCGCCGTGTATTAAGCCAACGCATAACATACGAATAACATCTTGCATAACCACCGTGTGATCATGTCGCGCCCTCTCTGGGCTCAGTTCCACATCGTGACAGAATGCATGCTAAACCGGCTTAACTTAGTGCCATTCTGGTCTGTCCCCACGGCTTCTGGCGCTGTCACCCGTCGCTGAGTCAATAAACTCGACTTTTACTTCGGCCGATGGAAACGTTACCCCATCTAATTCAAAATCACCGGTTTCTTGAACTTGGCCATTACTCATCGGCACTTGAGCGACAATCATTTTACATATGTTTGCTTGCCAAATTCGTACCGTGGTAATACCGTTGTGAGGTGCACGATCAGCCTCCATCAAACCATTGCTAATAGCAAACGACCCAACGACTGCGGTATCTAATCGGCAGAGCACGGGTACTTCAATGAGTTCCCCGCTTTACGGTTCACCATTAGCGTCATGTCATGCTTCTTGGGATGGCTGATGAGCTTAAATACTTTAACCTCACGATTCATATGGATGGTGTTGCCAGACTAAGCCAGTACCACCTAGCTCTTGATAAGTTTAACCCATGCTAATCGTTGTAGAATTTCTCAATTCATAACATCCAACTAATAATGAACCAAATTCGATTAATCACACAAGCGACTACTTATTTTGTATTTCCGATAACAGCCATGCGCGTGCGGTTTGCCAACGTCGATCGATCGTCCTTGATGACACTTCAAACAGTTCAGCAATATCGTTTAGCGATAATCCTGCGAAATACTTAAGTTTGACTATCTCAGCCAGCTCAGAATCATAACGTCCAAGGTCAAATAAGGCATCGTCCAGATCGAGTAATTCCTTAGGTCTTATATCTTCAAGTAATAAACCTTCCTCGAGTTGAATCCGGTTATTATCGCCTTCACGGCTCTCACATAGGTGATAGCGTGCACGGTCAATTAGTATTCTACGCATTGCCTCAGCTGCAGCACCAAAATAATGCCTACGACTTTGCCAGGTCAGGTTTTTTAGCGTGCTTAGGCGCAGGAAGGCTTCATGCACTAATGCCGTAACACTAAGCGTGCAATTTTCAGATTCGCTTCTCAGGCGGTTGATCGCAATGTGTTTTAGGTCTTGATAAATAAGCCTAATTAATTCTGATTCACTTGCAGGATTGCCTAGCGAGCTCTTATGTAAAAGAGTCGTTATCTCATCATAATTTTGGATTTCCATTTATCATTTTAGTCTAGAGCTAATCACTATTAACGTCAACTTAGAATAATGTATGTTAAGGAGCCTCTGATTGAGTCTAAATGATTTCGGTTTATTTAACGGCTCTAGGTTTAGAAATATTGCAACCTATAAGTTAGTATCGCCTGATAGACAATATATCGTTAGATCGGATGTATGAGTAATTTTTGGTTCTTATCTATTCTCTTGGTGGTCACCCCGCATACCAAGCACTAGAAAATTCTAGCACTTTTTCTATAAGACTAGTTGGCGCGAATCATTTGATTTGACACAGTATCAAAACTCGCTAATTTTGCTTCAAGTGTCGCTTTTGACACACACTTAAAAACTACCATCACGCCAATCAACATATCTACCTTTTTGACTACTCCCTACACCAAGCGCTATCGACGAGACTTTCTCTCAATAACTCTGCTTTCGCCGTATTTAAAGGCGCTGTAAAATAATTCCTAGTCGCAGTGAGGCTCTCAAGTACTGCACCACCAAATGGGCCGATACACTGTCCTGAAAAAGGTTGTGAGGCGGCGGTTTCACCAGACACAGTGAAAATTATGCTGCCGTGATCACCGGTGCTATACATCTCCTGTTGTATTGTTTCCCCAACACCAACCGAAGTACCTTCTCGCTCTTTGTCCCAACGGTCCAAGTTGTGTGTAATTGGAAACGGCGACGATTCTGCAACATGTATATGGTTAGCAATGACATTGGCCCCTGCGTGATCAACATCAAACGCCGATATGCTTGGGAAATCGTGTGTCGACTGTAATTCATTCTGAGATAACAACCTGCGAGTAATCAATTTTACAACATAGCAAAAAGCAAGACACGGGCCAATCTCAGGTTCTGGGTAATTAGCGTGTCGGATTTATTATCGCTGGCAATAAATATTTTCGGGCTAGTTTCTCTCGAATCGTTTATTAACATATAGTAAACGGATTAATATCTATGGCCGATTTGATGTTTTTCCCCGCAAAAACATTGTGTATACCGGGAGCAATCAAAGACCCCCATCACTAATTAACCGAGTATCGAATGAAGGATATATATAAAGAGACCTGAGCATAATTATCAGCAATCAAGTTACACAAATAAAGATAGGATATAGCTTATGGCAGCTCTAAACAAACAACTTGAACGACAGTCAAAACCCTACAACTGGAATGAATTGATACGCTTGTTTGAGGAGTTATCAGAATTGCCGCATGCTGAAAGACAAGCGCAAATTTTAAACAAGAATGTCGACGCACTTACCCGATGTAAGTTAGAGAGCATGCTCGATACGCTTGATAAAACTATTTCGCTGGTGGATATTCCCCTCACCTCCCGTATCGAACTAAATGATAAGTGGTACGCCGACCAATGGATAGGTCAGGAAATAAAGGGCTATCTCTTAGAGACTCTGTTGCATGAAGGCAGCATTGCCGGTGTGTTTATTGCTTCGCAAAAAGAGCCGGTACACCGGCAAGTGGTGATCAAACTGGTCAGACCCGATGCACCTAAAGAATACCTCGAGTTTTTCCGTTTCGAACAACGAGCTTTAGCAAAACTATCGCACCCCAATATTGCCACCATCCATACAGTTGAGACCACCGAAGAAAGCCTGTCTTTTATTGTGATGGAATACATCGAGGGCACCACGCTGTCACACTTCTGTGACGAGAGCAAACTCACGATCGAACAACGGCTTCAGCTATTCTTGCGGATTTGTGATGCGATTACCTACTCGCATCAACGCGGCGTTCTGCACCGTGACCTGAAGTCATCCAACATCTTGATTCGTGAGTTTGAAAACCAACACATACCAACCATTATCGATTTTGGCATTTCCAGTGGCCTGAATGATCAAATCAAATGGAACAACGAACATTTGATGGGTACGCCTGAGTACATGAGCCCAGAGCACGTTCTCAACATTAAAGATACTGACGCGCGCGCCGATGTCTATTCCTTAGGCATGGTGTTGTTTAGTCTGCTGGTTGGCCGCATCCCTTTTGATCGTAAAACGATCAACAAATTAGACAATGCTAAACGCATCTCTCTAATCGCCGAGTTTGAGGCTCCGGTACCCAGTATCCATTTTGAAAACCTTGCTGAAGATGCTCAAAATGAGATCGCCGAGCAGCGCAGTAAATCAGCCAGCCAGTTGGCGAAGCAGTTGAACAAAGAGTTGGATTTCATTTATCTAAAATCAACTCATAAAAATAGAGAAAACCGATATCAATCGGTATCGGAGATGGGAGCTGATGTCAGGCGCTACTTAAAAAATGAAGCTGTCTATGCCCACCCGGCCTCATTTCTCTATCGCAGTAAAAAACTGGTACAAAGAAATTATGTTGTTTCTATGTCAGCACTTTTAATTGCAGTATTGGCATCATTATTTGTAGCCAAACTGATTGACCAAAACGGCGAGATCAAAGCAGAGGCCCAACGAGCACAGAAAGAAAAGCAAAATGCCGAGCAGGTGGCCTCGATGATTATGGAAACAATTGGCTTTGCTAACCCCAGTGGCATGGCAAGTAAGGGTATGGCCTCAGTGGCTGGAATGCTAGATCATGGCTATCAAAACTTAAAACACACCAAAGGTATTTCGGCTAATTTAAGGGCAAAATTATTGCTCTCATTATCCGATGCCTTTCTTAGTATTGACGAATATTCAAAGGCTGACGAAATAAATAGCATTATTCTGGAGGGTCTAGAAGTTACTAATAAAACTATTATTGTTGAGGCTCATTTAATGGCGTCGAAATCAGCGGCCAACCGAGCATTTTATGACCTCGATATAGGTCACGCGAAGAAAGCCTTTGAATTTTGCGTATTAAATGACATCAAAGGGGCTGCACGCATCAAAAGCCAAATGGCTATCGGACGCGCCTATAGTTCTCGAGGACAATATACTGACGCCAACAAACAGTTGCAGGCCGCGCTAGAGTTATATAAGAAAGAAACTCAAGTAGATGAGACGTTGCTTGCCGAATTGTATTTTTTATTGGGTCAGGCTGCGTTTAGGGAAGATCGCTTAGACGAATCGGCATCCTACTATAGCCACGCTAAGACAATTGTCGAGAGGCATTATACCGATGAACACCCTCGAGCACTTGAACTCGAATTCGGCGAAATTCAATTAGCTAATTTTGTAAAAAAAGGCAATGACAGAGTTCAGAGAGCAGAAAGACTACATGAAAATTTCATTAAGATCTGGGGCGAAAACAGCACACAAGTATTACTCATTCTGCCTGAGTTAGCGATCGGTTACGCTTCCGTTGATGAATACGGAAAGGCCATTGAGACAACCAAAAAATACCTAAGCGTGCGCAAGCTTTTTGATGAAATACCAGGTGCTGCAACTGCTCGTGGATTATCAACTCTGGCCTATACTTACATTAAAAACAATCAGTATCGCGAGGCAATGGAAAGCGCTTCTGAAGCGTATGAATTAGTAACAAGCGACGAAAGTAATGCACAATTCACTAGATCAGATATTGCCGGAGTCACTTTAATGTTGGCTGGATCGTATGCAATGTTAAAAGAATGGGAAACTGCATTGCCGTATTATTCCGCCGCAATAGAAACATTTTCAGCGGCAGAAACGAAAAGTGCTCATTATCTATCATGGGCCTTATCAGATAGAGCCATGGTCTACGCTAATTTAGGTAAGTTTGAATTATCCCTCGCTGACGCTGCCTTGTCAGAAAGTATTGGGCAGACAGTCTATCCCGAGAATGATAAGCGGTTATCACAAAGAATGGCGACAAAGTTATATACAGAATTAGTACTAGAATGGGACCCAGAGAAATTCACGCTTCTAAAAGAGTCGTGGTCTGGCTATGTCACTAAATTGGGAGATAGTGATTTCAAAATGTATTCGATAATCCAGCAATACATTTTGAGCAAAAATAACAAATAAGCTGAGTGCTAGAGAATGATCCAATAGAATTAAGTGGCTCTGCTTGATAATAGGAGGGATTGCACTAACTTATCGAGAACTTAGGAACGAAATAGAAATAGCTTGGAATATCTCTAATTGAGGCGGAAAACGCCGCTAATAGTGGGCTATTAGCAAGCCTAGGGAGCCTCTGATTAAGTATAAACGGCCTCTGTAAGACTTGAAGCGTACAGCTATTAGGCGCCGCTCGAGGCTAATAGCTGTAGTCCTTAGTGAGAGCGGAAACAACGTAGATGTGCGCTTTAAGCCTTACTCTACGGGGATTTCAAGCGGATCCACACTCGGCGTTGCCTCCATGGATGGAGGTAAGGGGCGTGAGCTTGGAGCGGTAAGCCTTATTGTTTTTTGGCGTGACCAGTCATGCCTGCAAAACATCGTTGCATGGACCTCGGTACCCCCTTGTGGGGTATGCAACTTATTAGAGCATTGCAGGGGGCGCTCCGCAGGAGCGAATTCCAAATGCCTTGATTGCGAATCAGCTTGAAGGCCAGAGATCATTTAGACTTAATCAGAGGTTCCTTAACCAATACCCTTACGGATATCGGGGGCGCAGCGGTACACTACACCTTACTGCGTAAGAGAATTTCACTCTTTGATCTAACGCCAGCTTCGCTTAGCGCACTGGGTGCCCAGCTTAAACTCGACCTAAATCTATGCGCTCCTAATCACCCGATTAGCAAAAGTAGCCATATATCACAGCAGCTCCACAACTTATCATAATAATAACTTAAGTTATTATTATGGCGCTACGCCAATTATTTTAAAAATAATTGGCGTACTTTGCTTTGTTTCAACGCCTCAGTAGTTAATAGGTAATTTTTTGCTCAAACACTGAAGAAATTTATCGACTATGCCATGTGGCTTTGGGCTTAATTTTCGGCGCTAGATGCAGTAATTAGGGCCCCTTGTTCTCAGCTATTCTCAATCAACTTGTATTCAATAAAGGAGTGAATAAACTTGACGAATCTATTAACATTCTCGAACCAAGATATATCGCGATATCGTCTAGATAATCGCCATATACCGGCTATTCATGCATCCCTTCTGTGTGATGAAGTAGAGAGCCTAGGTTTGGACAGCAAACCTGTAGCCCTTGCTTGTGGGCGTAAACGAGCAGACCTATTATTGCAGCATGAGCGAATCACGCCGATCGAGATATTCAAGGCCTTAGATGCGGCGATAAGTATTATAGGACACGATAGTTTTGGCTTCAGGTATGGTCGAATCATTGATTCGATTAGTTCAGGTAGAACGACTCGCGTTGCGTTTAGTGCCCCCACCCTTAAAGAGGCAATCAACCGAGTTGTTCATTATACTCAAAACATACCATGCGTCGTGACAGCAAATGCGGACATAAACGACGATAGATTCAGAGTAAGAATCAACCCGCCCTGGAGTAAAAAAATGCTGCCTATGTCGTTGCACCGCTTTTTTACAGAAGCTCATATGTCGCTAGTTTTTAAAAAAATGGTCGATTTTTTGGGTCGCCAACCAAGCGACGTTGTTTTGCGCTTTGGGCATGAAGAACCCATTGGTGAAAACGGATTCAGAGATTTAAACATAAACGTGATGTACAACACAGGTGAGAACTCAATTTCGCTCACAAAAGCGGTGGGCGATGAACCGAATGTTCAATATGTAAAATGCCTCTCCGACCAAGCAATCAGCCTGTGCGAGGAAAGACTCAAGGAGCATAGCCAGCAACATTTAACTAGAACAGAACAAGTAAAAATAATTGTTCTTAACTGGGAAGCACAGCAGAGCCCCACTCTTTGCCAAGTCGCGGAGCAACTACATATTAGCCCTCGAACCTTAACGCGAAGCCTTACGCGTGAGGGCGAGAGCTTCCAACGTATAATTGACC
The DNA here is from genome assembly GCA_017854775.1 of Gammaproteobacteria bacterium. Taxonomy (GTDB): domain Bacteria; phylum Pseudomonadota; class Gammaproteobacteria; order Arenicellales; family Arenicellaceae; genus Arenicella. Next base: position 80,936 of record JAFMHC010000002.1, read on the forward strand.
AACAAAAATTTTACTTAGCCACGAAATTATTGACAGAAACAAACCTGACCATAGATTCGGTTGCGAATCAGCTGGGCTATAACGATTCCTCCAATTTCAGCCGAGCCTTCAAGAAGTGGGCAAACAAATCACCCAAAGAATTTCGTGAGGGACAGACCACAGT
>JAFMHC010000054.1:0-17910 GCA_017854775.1 Gammaproteobacteria bacterium
CTACTTGAAAGCAAGGTGCAGGTGGTCACGCTAGGCAAAATTGGGCTGGCACGTTCGCAGAAATGCGCATTAAGAATATAATTATGGGTGGGGCGGGTGATTAAAGGAATTAAAAAGCTGTTGCAAACGACTCAGCCGTTTGACTCTAGTCGAGGGCAATTTAACAATCTAAATCTGGATGATGTTGAAAGGGAATTGCTTCTTAAAGAAAGGGCGGCCGAGCTTGGGGCGAGTAATCTACCACCAGCTGATGACGCGCAGCGGGATGAGATAGCGACAACAATTGATTATTTTTTTAGTCAAATAGTGATTACAACCAAAAATCAACTCGCTGGAATATTGATCGCCGGAAAGAAGAATGTAGAGATCAAGTTTAAGCCTCAGAAGACACAAGTCGAGATTGAGATGGACACCAATGAATGCGAGTCCTCCCTTAGAAAAGTAGCAAAGACTCATTTACAGAGAGTGTTCACAGCAAAGAGATATTTACACCGAACCGAGGCAGAATACGAAGAATTCCGAGTTGCTAATCATTTAACCGGGCCAGCTAAATATCCGAGTAAAAAAGATGCCAATAAAGCTAAAGGAATAATTCTATTTTTATTTGCTATTGAACTCGGCCTCAATACTTTCGTTCTTGGAGACGCTTTCCCGGGTGGCATGGTGGGTGTAATGGTCGAAGTCCTATTATTTTCTTTTATCAATATATGCCTAGCACTTGTTTTTGGCTATTTCTTGCTGCGTGAAATGAGACATATAAAAAAACCTCGGCGGATATTTTGGGGGTGGGTGGTCAGTGCCGCGGTCATATTGGCAATCATCGTGGTGAATTTATTTTTTGCACATTACCGTGATGCTATCGCTGCGAGTTCGGGTTCCGATGCAGGATTGCTAGGAACAAACTATTTGGAACTTGGGGGAGTAGCATGGAACTCAATTCAAGAATCCACCTTTGCCTTACAGGATTTCAAATCCTACTTACTTTGGTTGTCTGGGATCTCAATCGTTTTTTTATCAGCCTACAAGATTTTTGGTTTGGATGACCCGTATCCTGGCTATGGAAGGTTACAACTTAATCTGGAAAGCGTTACGCACCGATATACTCAAGAATGTGAACTCTATGCACAAAGAACAAACGATGTAGTCAATACGTTCTATAAAGAATATCGCGATATGGCCAGTCTGTATAAGGCTAAGAAGGAGGATGCAATTGACTATATTGATAATCACAACGCAATAATCGATAAGTACGAAGGGTGGATTGGGCATTTAGTAACCGCTGGCAAGGCTCTTTATGCCCGTTACCGAACAGAAATTCAATTAGCGAGAACTGACGGCGTAACTCAGCCAAAGGCATTTCTTATTGACTTTGAGCTGGCCGATGATGCTAAAAACATGTCAGGTCTGGAGAAAGTGAAGTTGGAGGACTATGACAACCCTGAACATCAGCACGACGAAATTTATAGAAATCGCGCCGATCAATTTAAAGCTAGGCTGGAGCTATATCATGGCCTGCTTAAAGATATTGAAAATTTAGCAGTCATAGATCCATCCCTTAGCGCTACTAAACCTCTGAAAACCGCGGAAGCTGAAGTCAGCGACCTCCTGAAAGAAAAAATTGGAGAGCAGTCCTTGTGAGCAAGTATGAACGGCCTTCTGTGGGGCCAACAGGTCTAGGGGAGGATGAACGTCTAGGTATTGTCAACTATCTCATTTGGGGCCTAGCCACGCTGGCATTAGCAACGTTTTTCTATTACATGTTTTTTGGTAAGTCTGAAGTGGTTGACCCATTAACGAATTGTGGGTCTAACCCGGCAAAACACTTGGCGGTATTAGTTGATTTAAGCGATCCGTTGGCAGCTGCGCAACGTGCCTCATTAGTAAACCGCTTCTTAGAGATTTCGAATGTTGCTAGAGGTGAAAGTGGCATTGCTCTTTCGAAAGGTGACAAGTTGACAGTCTATTTTGTGACTAAATCAGACACGCCAGAACTCGTCTTTCAAGCATGCAGTCCAGGCAATGTGGATGAAGTCGACCGCCTTAACCAAGCAGCAAATAGAGTGCAAGCTCAGTGGCGGAAGTTTAGCCTAGATATGATTAGTCGGGTCGATGAGAAAATATCAAACGTTGACCCACTCTCAGAATCTTATATTGTGGAAAGCTTAGCTTATATTCGTGCAAAAGAGTTTCCACCAAGCGATCAGATATTAAAGAGTGACCAGAAGCTCAGTATTGTGATTATCTCAGATTTTCTGCAAAGCTCACCGCTATTCTCACATTATAATTCCCAACCGCTAGCTGCCGCAGAACTGCATCAACAGTTCCCTATTTTGCTGAACGGCATTGAAATTGATGCGCTTTATGTTTCGAATCGTAAATACCTTAAATATCAGAGCCCCGAGTTACTCACTTGGTGGAGAGAATATTTTTCTGAAGGCATAACTGGCAGTAACTTAAAGAGCTGGAGGGCATTGTAAGCTATGGCACTATTTAATCGAGAATTTAACGACAGCCATGACAAGGTAGTTCTGTTTGGTTGTTTTATGGCAGGGCTGATTACAATCGTGATCCTCAGGGGGGGGTGGTTCGGTGCTGATGTCGTTGGGGAGATATCGTTTCTTGATTATCTAGCGACGTCGATTGTGGTTGGTATCATCGTTTTTTATTGTGTTTATATTATTGCCTCGAAGTCTCGCAGTGGTGTGTCAATTGATACAGCTTCGGACAATGCATATTACTTAGGATTGTTGTTCACACTCTTAGCTCTGTCTGTTTCGCTATTGAAGATGTTGAATGCGACTTCTATGGACAATCCTCTTGCTGTGAATTCTGCTCTATTACCAGATTTTGGGCTGGCTTTATTCTCAACCATTGCCGGTATTTTAGCTCGTATTTTTCTTCAACAAATCCGTCCAGAGGTAGCGGATATTGAGGAAGACGTAGCCAAAGAGTTAGCCAAGTTAACGCAGGCTCTGCAGGGTACTGTACAGAATTTGGTGGGAAACCTAGACGGACTTAGTAAGCAGACTGAGATATCAATGCTGGCAATGATCAAACGGTCTGATGAGATGGCGAGCAACGTAACTGGGCAGGTTTCATCGCTAATAGTGCAAGCAGTCACTAAGAACGAAGCTGCTTTATCTGGAGTTGCGGAGTCGGTTAGTAAGCTTGGCGAACTCACTGCCCAGCAAATCGAAAAAATGGTGAGCACGTCTGACGTCTTTGCTGAATCTATTGCTAATATGGGCCAAGCCTTTGAGGGCTTTCGTAGTTTGTCAGAAAGTATCCAATCAACCGTTTCAAAACAAACAGAGCTCACGACAAAGTTAGTCTCTGCTGCAGATTCGATCGAAGGAAGTTTTAATAAATTAGAAACAAATAAGTTATTTAGTACCGTTCAAGATGCCGTGGGTGACTTCGAAAAGGTGGCGGGCCGGATGAACGACCTTCATCTATCTATGGGCGAAATTCATAGCTACCTAACGAATTCAAGCGATTCGATTCAAAGATTTGAATCTACTATTGCCAAGAAAGAAACAGAGCTAGAAAGCCTAATTGATGGGCACCTTATGAGTTCAGGTAAGGCAATTGAAAAATTTGAATCTACCATTGTCAAGAAAGAAACAGAGCTAGAAAGCCTAATCGATGGTCGCCTAGCGAGTTCAGACAATGCAATTCAAAAATTTGAATCTACCATTGCTAACAAAGGAAGCAGAATCGAAAACCTTACTAAAGACGCAGAGGGTGCCGGGATAGATTACGTGAATGCATTAGCCGACGCATCTAAATTTCTTCGTGGCAAGAATAAGTAACGCTCATTACTATGGCTAGCCAGCATGAAAAATATGATAGACCTTACCGAAGGGGGATAGTTCTAGGGCTGTCTCTAGCAGAGATATTCCTGATATTATTATTTCTCCTTCTTGTGGTGGCTATGAATATTACCGCAGGCGCTACGGCAGAAAAACAAAAGACCCAGGAAGTAATGGATCAGATGTCCGCGCTGAAAGTCGTCCTTTCTAATGTTGGTATAGACGTGACCTCCCCAGACTTCGTAAGTGAGTTGGTTGAATCATTAGAAGAAGGTAGAGAAAGCGCAAAAGAGATAAAACCGGTGCAACCAATTCTTGATGCACTTGCCGACAAGAACGTCCCCCCTGATGTGATTGCCGATGTGGTTGAGGCGGTGAGCAATAGTATTGAGAAAAACCCAATCGAAGATCTAGATAAGATATTTGAAGTGTCGGACACCGAACTGCGAGATGAAAACGAAAAGCTCGTTAGTAAGATTGAAAGCCTGGGAGCTGAAAAGGGCGAATTGCCTCCTTGTTGGTTCGTAACGTTAGATCGGGAACGAGACCCTGAAAAAGAGATAAAGATATTTGATGTTAAAATATCCGACTCGACGATAACCTTGTATAAAGGATCAACTGTCGATGAGATAGCGGCAACAGACCCGACCGCAAATTTTGGGATTGATACGTTCATGCCTGAATACCCAACAAATTATATGGGTAAGCCCATAACTTACGTAGAGTTCCAAAATGCCTTTCGGAATTTTTATCTCGAGGGTGATCAGCGACAGGTCCAGCCTTATAGATGTCGTTTTTTTGTCGGACTTTGGGACGACACGTCAGATAAATCTAATTATAAGAAGAGGCGACGCTCGGTCGAAAATCTCTTCTATAAATATGAGTATAAGGATGAGTGGCCATATGATGATCTCCAAGGTCAAAAAAATCCTCGTGCCGAACGGGCGAAGGCAGACATAAAGACATCTGAACCTGAACAGATAAACACTGATTCACTAGAGGAAGACAAAGTGAAGTGCCGTTTTTTTGGACTGCTCTGTGATTAGACAACGAAAGTGAGGGGTGATCAGTGAAGCCCAGTGATATGGAGCAAGCCAAAGACCGGCTTAATAATTCTCTTGAAGATCTTAAGAGCTTTGCATTTTACCGTGGCAAGACCGTTCATTCAGTTAAGGATTCGAAGAGATCATCAGTTGTGCTAAACAAAATCCAAAGTCATTACTTTCAAATGAAAGAGAAGATATTGATCGTATTGCGTCCCCACTTCTGATTAGTGTAGTGAGAAAGAAAAAGACTGAGTCGTTAGATAGTTCTGTAATTCTGAGTCCAGAAGACCGCAAATCGAAACCTGAAGAAAATATGAGCAAACAATTAACGTGTGCATGCTAAGAACCTGACTACAGATTACGCCTGTAAACCCACCCTCGATTATAGGCGCTTTTTCAATTAGGTGAGTTTAGGTTATGTTCAGCTTTTAGCTAGGACTCGTTCATTCTGGACGTTTAGATTATTTTCGAGCTATAAAAGGCAGACGTTTAGTCATCTCAAGTCCGAAGGGAGAGTACTACCGTATCTTGGATTATCTTGTCTAAAATCACTGTATTCGTACCTTTTGAATAACAGCGCATACAATAAAAACGGGTCTTTCGACCCGTTTTCAAATGTAGCATAGCTTTTAACTATGGTGTAAATCAGTACCTTAATTCTTACCGAATTTAAGCTTCAAGCCTTTGAGCTTTTCGCTTACTTTTTCTTCGACTTGATCATTCAGCTCTACGTCGAGTTTACCGCCAAGTTTTTCTTCAAGCTGCTGGTTGATTTTGTTTTTGGCCTCTTCCATCAGGCGGTCTTTAGCCATGCTAGCGGCCTCTTTCTGCACGTAGCCTTTTACTTGCGATGATACGTGTGAGGTTAGACGCTCAATTACTACATCAGTAAGTTCTGTGACCGTGCCGGTCAAGTCGTTCATCACGAAGTCGTCCATCACGAAGCTGCGATCACCCAATTCAAATTTCATTTCACCGACAGCAAGGTCGCTGGTAATGAGGTTTACCGTCGCCTTTCTCAGGGCAAATTGCTGGATGGTGATTTCCGTGTCGCCGCCTTCTGTCACAGCTACCTCTTCTTCCTCTTCGGTGGCGGGCATGCTCTGCAATAGATCTTGAAAGTTATTCTTATTACCCTTTTGTTCAGCATTAATAATTGGGTTATTAATCTCAATTTCCTTAATTATTTGATTTCGATAATCGACACTGGCGCTAAATGATTTAATTTCGATCGCATTTGCGGCTTTATAGCCTGCTGGATTCGAGATAGTGAAATTGCTCAGTACGGCGCTACCATTTTTTAGGTCGGTCACCACTGACTCAACCTTGACCGGCGAGCCGAGTGCCGCGCTGCCTTCCTTTTCGATGACATCTTTGACTAGTGCGTCCATTTTTCCGGCAAATACAAATAAGCCGATGCCAATGATGACAATGATTACAAGTAATGCAATTAAGAGTTTTTTCATAAGAAGCTAGATCCGTCGATTAGAACTGAATTAATGTTTGTAACTAAGTTAGCAAAGCTATTGCATTGGCGCAAGTGCGCGGCGAGCCTATGGGGAGATCCATACGCTCAGTTTCAGGTCATTTACGAGACTATAGTCTAATAGTGGTGATTGCGTTCTAAACGCAGCTTCTGTGTTGAAGAAGTGCGTGTGCAAAAAAAGTCCTCAGAAGGGGCCTATAAACTTCTTTGGTATTTACTTGCCGAGCTGATAGACCAAGCTTAAGGATGAAATAGTATCGGTTTTATCCGTCTTTGCTCCGGGATCGGTATTGTGCCGAACTAAGAAGGCCACTTTGAGTGAGAACTTTTTATTCATGGCAACTAAAAGAGCGGCTTCATTTTCGAAAAACGAATTATCTGAGCCGAACTCGGATTTAAAGTTGTCGATAAATGTCGTGTTGTCGGTTAATGATGTTTTGAATTCTGAGCGGGCAACAAAGGTCGCGCCGCTTATTGATTTAGTGCTGCTGATAAGCGACGAGCTATTATCGGCTGGCGGCACAATAACATCGGTATCGCGATAGCCAAACCCTACAGAGGTTTCCCATTTGGTTTTCTCCGAGTCGATCACTTTATATCCATAGCCAACGGAGGCGCTAACTTTTTCTGTAAAGCCATCAAAATCGTCGTCAAGGTAGCCAAGGCTGGCAAATAGATTGCTGCGCTTGCTCAAGGCTCGTTCTAATAAATAGTCGGCCGATAGGCTATTAGCCGATTCGATATCGTTGTTTGATGATCTATAGGCGTTGAGTATCACAGAATTACTCCAACTTCCCCGACTGTACGACAGGTCTATGCCAAGATTGAGGCTCTCGCTTTCAGTATTGCCGCTGGTTTTAACCAGTCCGGCTTCCCCTTGGCCTTCCCAAGTTTGCGCCATTGTGTTGGGTGAGAAAAGTGCACTAATACAGAGCGCGAGTGAGATTAATATTTTACTCATTGAATTGTTCAGCTTTTAAGTGTTAGTTTGGAATACTCTAAAATTGGAATACTCTAAGTTTGGAATACTTTGAATTTGAAATGCTTAGGGCGTGCTACGCTGGGCGCTAATGTCTCAAATATTGAGATAGATGACAAACTAAAACTAAGCGATACCCCCAGCTAATGCTTCAGTCTTTCAAGTGGAACCTCTGAGCGCGCTAAATTTTTATAGATATTGTGGGTATACTTTGACCATTGTGGCTTATGGTTCTATCGATATATAAAAAGTTTTGATAATTTTGCGTAACGTTTTTGCTCTAACAATGACTCTCTTTTTAGTGAGTTCATTCGGGTATGCTCAGGCTGAGCCGGAAGAGATGTGGTCGTTTGTCTCGGAAGATCAAGCACGTTATCGGCTTGATCATTCACTTGAGGCGCAACATGGGACTCAGTTAGCAGTGATAGACGGTACGGCGTTAACGCATCCGATTGAATACCAAAAAAAGCCGCCGTACTGGCAATTACCCTTTAATCCCAGCGGCTTTATTTATCAAACCATTAAAGCTGAGCCCTATGTGGCCAAACATTTACATGTTTCTGGCTTTGCTCGTGGCGTGAAGCCCAATTTCGCGAAAATGGAAAAGCAATTCTCTGACTATTATGAAGCTAATCAACAGGCTCGTTTGGCTCAGTTTCTTGGCGACTCTACTCTTTCTGCTGACACTGAAATCAGACAGCGGTTTGCAGAACTGGAGAAGGCAATATATAAAGAAGAGCGGCTAGAGTTTGTTGATTTCATTCAACGCTCGTATGAAAATTCACGTTATGGAATCGCAGTTGTGTTGCATATGGGGCTGACGCAACGGGGTAATGCTGATATTCAATGGCATTCACCGACATCATTTGGCGCGCCACGTTTGAATGAACTTTGGAATCGGTTTAATGTAGAGGTCAGTATCCCTGAGGGCTGTAAGTCTATCAGCATTGTCTTATGGCAGAATGGGGTGGCGATCACCGAGTTCGATCATTTAGTGGTTTCAGAGCAAGGCGATGCAATTGGGAGTGGCCGCTCTGGCTTTAATTTTGGCACTGATAAATTGATAAAAAAACTGGTCGAAAATAATATCGAAGCTTCCAGCTTTTCGAATTTGAGCTTTGAATAAATAATGAAGAAATCTAGCGTTGAAGTGTATTCTGAAGCAGATAATAACGGTGTGGTGCGAATGCCAGAGCGAAACTATCTGGGCTCTGTTATTCAGGGTGATGCGCTCTTTTTGCTGCACGGCGATGCCATGGATCTTTTGGAAGAGCTTAAACACAACCCCGGTAGTTATGCATTTTATAAAGCCTACTCCATTGCTAAAAGTCTTGAAGATCGACTGAATCATTATATAGATGTGTGCGGTCAAAACGACGTTAAGTTGGACTTTAGGATTGAATGTAGCGTCTATGATTATGATGAGCCGATTTAGATTTACGGATTAATTCATCTAGGCTATGCGCGCGCCCTGTGCCAGTAGCCGCTTTTGTACGATCTTGATATCGACCGCGTCGAAGTCTTTGTCGCTTTCTATTGATACCGCCGCTGCAACACCCGCACCTTGGCCATTAACCGCACAACACATCATGTTTCTAACTGCTGCGTGTGAATCCCTATCGCCGCCTGTACTTCGGCCGCTAACAATTAGGTGACCAATGTTTTTTGGCAGCATCGCGCGATAAGGCAGTTGGAAGTAGCGACCGGTGGTCGGTAAAATTAGAATGCCGTAGCCATCAATAAACTCTGGGAAGATACCAATGCTGTCATCAAAGCGGCCTTGTTCTCGAACGTCATGCGCGGTCATGTTGTAATGCGCGTCTATCTTGCGAGTGTCTCTAATGCCTAGGGTCAAGCCGAAATTTCTTAGCTTGGCGTTTTCGCAACCAGGGTTGTAACGCTTGAGTGCCTCAATCGCTAGCATGGCTTGCCGCCGACCCTCAATTTCACCGCGGGTCAGATCGTCGGCATTAGTGCCATCGATGCCAGCTAGGTGCACCAAGTTTAGGTATGTTAGGTCACCTTGCTCTGTGACCGCACCCCAGGTGCCGGCGATAGTGCTTAAATTTGTGGGTATTAAACCGGCGTCTCTGGCCTTATCGAAGGGCTTTTTTAGAAATGGCGAGAACATATCGTCTTCTTTGCCGGTGGTTTCTATGCTCCATTCGCCACCAGACCAGTCAGCATAAGTGTGCGGATCGGCTTTGACATTGTCGATAAATTTTTGTTTGTTAACACCGTTCATCGAGAACATTACTGAGGCCGCCATCATGTGCTCTTTAGGCGTTTTATGAACAATTGCGCCAGCACGGTAGGCAATGTCGGCATCACCCGTAGCATCGATCACGCGCTTAGCCAAAATGGCTTCACGGCCAGATTTACTTTCGACGATCACTCCTTTGATAATGCCGTCTTCGATAATCGGGGCCACCACGGTTCTGTGCAGCATGGGTGTTATTCCAGCCTCTTCAACAAGTACATCGGCGACATATTTGAACGCCTCGCCATCAATCGCATGACTATCTGATTGAGGCTCTGGGGTGGCGGCGCCCATGCTCTTAGCGCGCTCTTCAAATTCAATGCCGATGCCTTCGCTGTCGACCGTTTGCGGATGGCGATACCAAGCGAAGCCTTCAACTCCGACTTGGGTAATGTTACCGCCAAAACAACCATAGCGTTCCAGCAAGGTGGTTTCAGCACCCTCTCGGGATGCCGCGATAGCGGCGGCGAGCCCTGCCGGGCCACTGCCAACAACCAGTACGTCGGTAGTATGAATAACCTGGGTTTGGCGTGCGGTTTCGGTAATAAAACTCATAGGAGTATCGATCAATGTTAGGGCTAAATTGCTATTAGTGTAGACCTTTGGTAATCAAAGGTGTGTTAACTCTTTCTTGCCTAGCCACAGCGATTCGACGAATAGGGGCTATTAAAAAAGAAATTGCGTTTCTCTCATGATCGGATGCGGGTTACTATTTCAACATAATGTTTGAGTTGCTTGGCAGCTCAAGGCCACACTATTTTTGTTTGTTTATTTAAAGGACACACCATGTTTAGAAATTTGACGCTCTTATGTTTAAGTCTATTGTTACTCAGCGCCTGCGCTGATGGCGATACGGGTAAATCTGATGTCTCGGCGAGTACGCCAAGCGATGCACAGATTGATGTCACGCCGACGCCTCTACCTGAGCCTTCGGAGAAGGTGACAGACGTGGCTATCGACGTCGCTAAGGACTACCATTCTTTATCAAACCCTGAGCAAGTGATAGTTACCCATATTGCCTTAGACCTCACCGTTGATTTTGAGCAGAAGGTGATGCGCGGTACGGCGGCTTTGGATTACCAAAAGGTTGATTCTACGGCTACCGTTTTAGTGTTGGACAGCAAAGAGTTAAGCATCAATAAAGTTACCAGCGGTGGTCAAGCCTTAGCGTTTACTTTGCAGTCTGGCGATTCGTTTTTAGGGTCTGCACTAGAGATAACCTTGCCGGCAGACAATGCTCGAATCGTGATCGACTATTCAACCTCACCGCAGGCTAGTGGTGTGCAATGGTTAACACCTGTGCAAACGGCTGGCGGTAAACAGCCATTCCTATTTACCCAAGCGCAAGCAACCCACGCTCGCAGTTTTATTCCTCTGCAAGACTCGCCTCAGGTGCGTGTGACCTATGAAGCTATCATTCGAACGCCTAAAGAATTGCTAGCGGTAATGAGCGCGTCCAACGATCCTAAAACAGAGCGTGACGGTGTTTATGAGTTTAAGATGCCACAGGCAGTGCCGTCGTATTTAATCGCGCTTGCTGTTGGTGATCTAGAGTTCAAAGCGATGGGTGAACGAACCGGTGTTTACGCTGAACCGAGTATTTTAGATTCCGCAGCCGCCGAATTTGAAGACACCGAATCGATGCTGATTGCCACTGAAGAAGCCTATGGGCCGTATAGTTGGGATCGCTATGATTTACTGATTTTACCGCCGTCATTTCCTTTTGGTGGCATGGAGAACCCAAGGCTTTCATTTATAACGCCGACGGTTATTGCCGGTGATAAAAGTCTTGTTTCGCTGATAGCGCATGAGCTAGCTCACTCATGGTCGGGCAACGCGGTGACTAACGCAACTTGGCGTGACCTCTGGTTAAATGAGGGTTTTACCACTTACCTGACTTACCGAATTATGGAAGATATCTATGGCACTGATCGATTTAATATGGAAGCGGTATTAGGTTATCAGGACCTTGAAGAAGACTTAAATACCTTAGACGCTAATGACCAGATTTTAGCTATTGATTTGCGAGGTCGTGATCCTGATGATGTTTTCTCGAATATTCCTTACGAGAAAGGTGCGCTATTCTTACGTGAAATTGAGCAGAAAATTGGTCGTGATAATTTCGACGCATTTTTGAAAAATTACTTCAAAGAATTCGCATTTCAAAGTATTACTACTGATCAGTTCATTGATCATCTTAACGAAACGTTATTAGTTGAGTATGCTGATAAGTTGGATATCGCGCGAATCAAGCAATGGATATTCGAAGCTGGATTACCAAGCGATGTGTCGGTACCGGAATCAGATGCGTTTAGCCTTGTCGATATGGCTCGTACCAAGTGGTTGGCCGGAGAGTTGGCCGCCAATAAAATTCAAACCTCAGGTTGGACAGTACATCAATGGCTGTATTTCTTAAATAATATGCCCGAGATCATGAGCGAAGAAAAGATGACCGCGTTGGATAGCCAATTTGATCTTACCAATTCAAAAAACAATGAGATAGCACATAGCTGGTTATTGATGTCGGTTAAAAACTGGTACGCACCTGCATTGCCACGTCTTCATGATTATCTGACCAGTATTGGTCGAAATAAATTGGTAAAGCCGCTGTATCGCGAATTGTCTAAAACTGAGCAGGGTAAAGCACTGGGCCGTAAAGCGTTTGAGCAGGCCAAACCCGGTTACCACCCGTTAACTGTCAAGGCAAATGAAGGTTTTGTTGAATAGCTAGCCTTGTTGGCTAAGCCGACTACGATAAGCGCCGCCGTTCCCCACCTATCATTGGCAAGGTGAGCGGCGGTTTTTGGTCTGCTGGCTGTGGGTCTATTAATTTACCGAGACCTCAGCAAAACTAGCTACCAATTTTGTTTTGGCCTAATGAAACCCGCATCAAGTTCTAAAACGTGTGTTTCAATAATCGGCCAACCTGGCTTTTCGGGATCCTCTTCAAAGTACTGCAAATTTTCGCATAGAAAATCGGTAAAGATAGCCCCGTTTATATGAGCACTAAACGCATCAGCATCCTGATAGGCCTCAATAAAGGTTACATCGGTTTGTTGATCGTTCGGTATTGAGCCCGGTTGTGGCACTAATACTCGCCCCGAGCTATCGAGTGGGAAAGGTGCTTCAAGATGCATCAGGTACATTAAGGTACCTAACTCTTTTGACTGAAACAGCTCAGCCGCAGCTGCGAGGTTATGAAGAACCTCTGGCGTCAAGCCGTTTTTAAGCTTCCACTTTGACGTTAATCTAACCATGCCTTTGACCCCCTACAAGCCAGCGATGTTGTTTTCGTACAATATTGGATCCTTTATCGATACCATACTCAGCTAACCACGATGTGTCTGTAACACATATAGACTAGACCAATGTCAGGCGATAGGATCATTACAGTGGCATCGGAGGCCATTAATAAACGGAGGCGATTAAGTTGCAAAATGAAAATACACTCAGGCACGACTGCTTTGCCATAGGCAATCATGCAACTTTATATTAGGCTCAAGGTAGCTGACTTTATTCGATCAATTTGAGGGCCACAATGAGCCACGATATGAACCTTATTCGCGACCAAGAGCAAACCGCTGAAACCGTATGCCCGTTTGACTGTGCCGATACCTGTAGCCTGAAAGTTGATATTCAGGGCGATCAAGTGGTGCGAGTTCGAGGCTCTAAAGCTAACCCTTTTACCGACGGCAAAATTTGCAGCAAAGTAGCTAAAGGGATGGTCGAATGGGTGCATGGTGATAAACGTATCAGCACGCCGTTGCGCCGAGTTGGTCGCAAAGGCGAGGCTAAGTTTGAAGCCATTTCTTGGCAACAAGCCTATGCCACTATCAAACAAAAATTCTCTGCTATCACCGAGCAATATGGCTCTCAAGCAATTGTTCCGCTTAAGTATGCCGGACCAATGGGAGTTCTATCTGTTGGCTCGATGGACTCACGTTTTTTTAATCGGCTAGGCGCATCACAACTAGATAGTTCGCCGTTATGTGCCGGTGTGTCGGCCGCCGCTTGGAAGTCAGTGTTGGGTGACGTTGGTGGTATTGCTCATACTGAAATGGCCGATTCCAAGTTGATTGTGATTTGGGCTAATAACATTACGGTCGGGCACCTGCATCTGATCAAGCTAATACGAAACGCGCGAAAACGGGGTGCCAAAGTTATTGTGATTGATCCAAAGCGCATTCGCATTGCTGATGACGCGGATCTGTTTTTGCAAATTAACCCGGGCACCGATGTGGTGTTGGCGTATGCCGTGGCCAATCAAATTCGCGAGATGGGTGGTTTAGACCACACGTTTATCGATCAAAATATTAATGATGCAGAACAGTTTCTTGCGGAGGCCGCAAACTGGACGTTAGAAAAAGCCAGTCTCGAATGTGGTCTCAGTGAAGAGTTAATTCGGCAGTTTGCCAGCTATTGGTGTTTGCACAAGCCTGCCTCATTGAGCATTGGCGTGGCGATGGAGCGTAACCGTAATGGAGGCTCGGCGATTCGAGCAGCGATGGCTTTGCCGTTACTGACCGGTAATTTTGGCCCTCGCGGTGCGGGTATTTGTGACCCGTCGTCTTATTTCGATATTGTTCGAGATAGTTTAAAGCGACCTGATTGGATCAAACCCGGTACTCGCACTATCAACATTCTGGACATTGGCCAGCACATCGTAGAAGACGATCTAGATCAGCCAATCAAAGCTCTGTTTATTTATAACCATAACCCGATTGCTGTGCACCCCCGCCAAGCGTTACTGAAACAGGCATTGAGCGATGATGAATTATTTATCGTCGGCTTTGATCTGACCATGACTGATTCGATGGCCTTCGCCGACATTGTCTTACCCGCTTGTAGTTCTATGGAGTACAGCGATGTTTATAAGGCTTATGGACACACTATTATGCAACGCTCGGCAGCGGTTATTCCGCCAGTCGGAGATTCTCGACCTAACACTCAAGTGTTTCGAGAGTTAGCAGAGGTGTTTGGTTTTGATGAGCCCGAGTTTCGAGAAAGCGATCAGCAAATGCTAGCGGCCGCTATCAAGTCTTTACCTGAGGTGGGTCAATCTCTGGACGGGAGCTTAGCCGCCACTAGCAACTCGGCTTTTCGAGACATTGCCCCAAATGCACCGCTTAATCGAGCTATGCTTTTTAATCAAAGTGAACAAGATAGAGCTGGTTTGGGTTTACCACAGTACCAGCCTCGTCAACAGACTCGCCAGTTTACTCTAATTAGCCCAAGCTCGGACAAACGAATCAATTCTTCGTTGGGAGGCAGCAAAGCGAATGATGAGGTTTATCAGGTTGAGATGAACACCGGTGACGCAAATGCCAAAGGGCTGACTGCGGGTCAACAGGTCGCGCTAGTCAATGATCAAGCCGAAGTGATATTGCGGCTTGTCGTCTCTGACAGGGTTAAGTCGGGGCTACTTTATGTGCCAAAAGGGGCTTGGTTGAACAGCAGTGACTCGGGCTTGTCTGTTAATGCATTGATTCCCGGCCACAAGGCCGACATGGCCGACGGCGCATGTTATAACGACGCTCAGGTTGATATAGTTGCTCACTAATTAAGGTTTTAATTAGTGAGGTTCCACAATCAATAATTTAACAATTAGAAATTTAAGTACTAGATTTAGATAACTAGCGAGAATAGTAAATGGAAGAGAAACATAGAGATTTAATTGCCTCCAAGCAAAAGAGCTTAATAAATACTATTGTCGCCAAGCTGAGCGAGTTGTATCCGTCGCTCTACTACTCTTCGACTAGCGAAATAGCTTACGAAGTCGAGCGTTATATTGGTAGCGGAGAAGGTTTGAGCCATGACGAAACCGAGGTGCTGAAAGGTTTGAGTCGCAACGATATTCAAATGATATTAAGTCTTCACAGCGACTAAATCGGCTGTTTTTCGGAGTAGTTATTTGGTGATGGCTTTAAAAAAAATAAAGACAATAAAGCGATTGCCGCCAGCACCGAGGACAGGATAAACGGTGCCCCAGGGAAGTAGATTTCGTTTTCTGGCGCGGTGAAATAGGAAAGGCTGGTGTTATAGATCAGTGGTGCCGCTAACGCTGCCAAGGCGGACAAGAGAGCCTTGCGCTTGAGCTTGGTGGTAGCTGGCTCGTCATGGCGTTAATGCATGTGACCGCGCTTTCAATGGGTGAGTAAAGGGTCGGGGTATGCATAGCTAAAAATTCACTATAAACAAAGCATCTGCTTTGCAAAAGCTTTTGGGTGCCGGTGGTTCGACTTTGCGCCTTAGTTAAGCCTGTTTTGATAAGCAGGTCAGTTTTGATGACTTGCAGAACGCTTTATCGAGTTGCCTTTATTTTGAAATCTGATGGCGAAAAAAACCGAGGGGAAGGCCGTGCATTTTTATTTCTGTGAATCTAAGCCGGAATTGGATTCAGTTCGATCTGAGAAGTTAAGCACGCTTAGTGCAGAGGCAGAGCAGTTTAGTTTGATTGGCGCTTTGTTTTATTTGTGCGTGCCTGAATATCCGGTGTAGGTTCTTTCACCCAGTGCGATACAATGTATTTGATGTACGCAAAATACTATATTAGGTTGATTTTTCATGAGAAGACGTTATTATTTTAAATCGTTTACAGATCAACTAACATGAAAACACGTGAATGTTGAATTGGCCTATCCGATTAAGCCAGTCTGCAAACGTTGGTTTCAAACATTGGGTTGGCAATATCAATATCAATTTCAATTACTTTCACTGATGGCAAGTTGAGCAGCGTAACGGATGGCTTGGGTGTTGAATACGTTTATGAATTTGAAGTAAATGACAACTTAGTCGCTGTCCTATATCCAGACGCAACCCCTAACGATGTTGCCGATAATCCGCGTCGAATCTATCACTATGAAAACACTCAGTATCCAAACCATCTAGTAGGCATTCCCGATGAAAACGGTGATTACTACGCTCAATTATCAAGGATCTAACTAATATGAGAATATGAACTATGTTGAGTAATAAATTGATGCATATTAGAAAAGGTGTGGTTTTACTTTGTTTTTCCTTGGTCGCTTCATCTTTAGTATCGATCAGCCAAATCCATGCGCGTACCGTGACTGGGCAACTGTGGGATTATCAATGTGGAGATGCCACGTGCGCTGTTGCTGGGTTTTGTGATGCAGTGCAAGAAAATATCGATAGAAACCCCGATAGTCGAAACCTTGTTTGTCCGAGCAATGGTGTGATGGTTGAGATAGATAGATTAGTAGAAAATGGCAATCCAAGTGTAACCACAGAACCATTTATTTTTTATAAAGTGGATTTTGTTGGTGAATATGAGGCCGCTTATGGTGGCGCGTGGATAACACGAACCTTTAGTCACTAGGTGCGTGGACGCGAGGTAATTGAGTGCGATTGTAATGAAAATTACCTTGATAGGGGAGCTAGAGGACAGTTTTGTATAGACCTTACAGAAACTCGATATCAAGACATTATTAACGGAGTTCGTTCCGGTCCAATTTATGCGTATTCACCGAATAACCATGGAGAAAGGTGCCCACCTGTCGATTTTGACAGTTCAAATAAAGACGATGGTAGTAGTTGTGGTGTAGGCAATCCGTGTAGTCCAGCTACTGGAAACAAATTTCAAAGTGAAACGGATATATCTGCTAATCTGAGTTTTGTTCGTTATTACAATAGTCGTAACTTGATTGATTTAGGGCTAGGCAAAGGTTGGCGCAGTACTTATCAAAAGCGCTTAGCTGTTCGTGACAATATTACCTTCACATTGGTTTCTGAAAAAGGACGAGGTGAGCGATGGAGCAAAGTAACTGGTATATGGATAGGAGATGCTGACAGTGATGTTAAGGTAGAGAGCACATCCACAGGTTACATTTTGAGCAAACAGAATGGCAGTGTTGACGAATACAGTATGTTCGGTCGCCTGATTTCAGAAACTGATACCAATGGAAACCAAACGGTATATGGCTACAACTCTGATGACCAGCTTATCATCGTGACGAATCACTACGGTCAAAGTTTAGCCTTCGCTTATGACGCAAACGATCACCTTGAAACAGTGACCGATTCGAATGGTACTGTTTATAAGTATCAATATGACGCAAACGATAACTTGAGAACTGTCATCTACCCAGATAGCACTCTTAGCGATAATGATAACCCAACGCGTGGTTATCATTACGACGACACTAACTATCCAAGCCATCTAACGGGCATTACCGATGAAAGCGGCGATCGTTATGCTACCTGGGCGTACAACGCTGACGGCAAAGCGATTATGACTCAGCACGCTGAAACAACAAACTCGAGCGCGCAAGAAAAATTTGCACTTGACTATCAGGATTGATGAAAAT
>JAFMHC010000054.1:17920-21762 GCA_017854775.1 Gammaproteobacteria bacterium
AAATGAATAATTATAAAAATATTATAGCCCTAACCTTTGGTGTGCTGCTATTGCTTCAAGCTACCACTGCTAGCGCCCGAACTGTTATTGGTGAGTACTGGGGGAAGTCAACGTCAGGGGTAGAATGTTATGACCTTAACTGTGGTGTTGCTTTAAGTTGCACTGGTTTAACAAGTGGTCTCGTTAATAACCCCTCAAAGTATAGGAATATTGTTTGTCCAAGCAATAATCCTGTAAAGGAAATCGATAGAGTAGAGCGTTATATTAGTTCCGGTCCAGAGCCAGAACCATTTACTTTTTATAAAGCCTATTTGGAAATTGAGTACGAATTCCTTAGTGGAAGTGAGTGGATAACAACAACGAGCGGGCCATTTCAAAAAACAGGTCGCGAAGTGATTGAGTGCGACTGTAATGAAAATTACATTGATAGGGGAGCTAGAGGACAGTTTTGTATAGATATGACAGAGGGTCGATATCAAGACCGAGTAGATGGGGTGCTCCAGTCGGAGATCTATAACTATCTACCCAATAACCATGGCGAGCGATGCCCGCCTATTGATACGGGTAGCGCAAGTGAAGACGACGGTGGTGGCCATTGCGTAGGCAATCCATGCAACCCTGCTACGGGTAATAAGTACCAAAGTGAAATTGACATCTCGGGGGATTTTAGTTTTATGCGATCATACAATAGTCGAAACTTGTTTGATCACGGTTTGGGTAAAGGTTGGCGCAATTCGTATCAAAAACGCTTGGCTGTTGGTAGCAATACCTCTCTTACAATTGTTTCGAATACCGGAAAAGGCGAAGAAAAGTGGAGCCGTGCAACGGGTACTTGGAGAAGCGATGCTGACAGCGATGTGTCTCTGGTTGAAACGGACGATGGTTTTTCGGTCACGCGCCAGAACGGCGATGTAGAGTACTACCACAAATTTGGTAGATTACTCTCTGAATCAGATGCGCAAGGCAAAACCAGTGTGTATAACTATGATGCTAATAATCGCTTAGTCAGCGTGACCAATAACTATGGTCAGTCGTTAACGTTGTCCTACAACAGCGATGATCATTTAGCGACAGTGACTGATACCTTAGGTAGTGTCACTGCCTATGAATACGATGCAAACGAAAACTTAATCTCGGTAATCTACCCTGATACAACGCCAACCGACGACAGTGATAATCCACGCCGAACGTATCACTACGAAAATATACAATACCCAAATCACTTAACGGGCATTACTGATGAGAATGGAAGCCGTTACGCAACCTTTTCCTACGATACTGACGGCAAAGCTATTTCAACTGAGCACGCCCAAACCACTAACTCAACTGGCCAAGAACGCTTTAGACTAAATTATCAAGGATCGAACTAAGATGACGAACATTAAATTGAAGGCTACTTCTAGCGTATTAAAAACGAGCCTAATAACCTCCTTGTTCACCTTTGGTATTGTTCAAAACGCCATGGCCGTCAGCACCATGGTTACCGACGCAGTTGGCACTCAAGAGTTATGGACGTTCCAAGAAGTATTAGGCGCGCAAAAGCTGACGAGTAAGATTAACCAAGTCGATGGCAAAGGTGTTGTCCAGACTTGGAATACGCGTGGCGAAATGCTCACGCGCACCGACGCCGAAGGGCGCGTGACGTCGTACACATATAACGCCACTAACCAGCGCACCAGCATGACCGAAGCGTCGGGCACAGCGCAAGCACGAGTCACAATCTACGAATACGTCAATGCGGACATTGATCTCGTTACCAAGACCACGTCCCCGAGTATTTACGCCAGCAGTAGTAAAGAAGTTGTAAATGTCTATGACGCCAATCAAAACATCACGTCGGTTACGGTTTCAGGGTTTGACGTTTCCGGTGCGGCCGTTAGCAGAGCAACGTTGTTTACGCACGATGCCTACGGCAAAGTAGCCACCATTGATGGCCCAAGAATCGACGTCAATGACATCACTACTTTAGAGTACTACGACTGCAATACCGGCTCCGAATGCGGCCAGCTTCAAAAAGTCACCAATGCTTTAGGACACGAATCGACTTACGATAGTTACGATGCAGCGGGGCGTTTATTACAAAGTACCGACGTTAATGGCATTGTTACCAGCTACACCTACCACCCACGTGGTTGGGTGCTAGACATGACGCAAACACCAGCAACAGGCGCAGCTCGAGTTACCAGTTACGAGTATGACAACGTTGGGCAATTAATCAAAACAACGTTGCCCGACGGCACTGAACAAAACTACGTTTATGATGCCGCCCACGACCTGCGTGAGATCTTTGATAATCTTGGCAACAAGGTGGAATACACCTACGATGCCAAAGGCAACCGTACCCACAATCTAATACGCGACCCAGATGGTATTTTAGTGCGCAGCACCATCACCGCTTATGATCATCGTAACTTCATTGAGTCGATCAACTCCGACGGTTCGATCACACAACTGATCAACGATGCGGTAGGTAATTTGAGTCAACAAACCGACCCGAACTTAAACCCAACGACGGATCATGAGTTTGATGCGCTGGATCGTTTAACCAACACCGTTGATGCCTTAATCAATAACTCCGGTTACGAATACGACGTAGCCGATCAGCTGACTAAGGTCACCGCACCTAATGGCGCGCTTACGCAATACGAGTACGATGACCTAGGCAATCAAACTAAGGAGATAAGTAGCGATCGCGGCACTGTCTTGTATACGCATGACGATGCCGGTAATGTGACCAGCATGACCGACGCTCGAGGCATTACACTCACATATGAATACGATGCGCTAAATCGTTTAACTAAACTTGATTCGCCAACCGCGAGACACAGAGCGCATTATAAATACGATGCCGGCAATAGTAATTACTGCACTAACAACAGTGTCGGACGTGTATGCCGTGTTCGAGACTATTCGGGCAGAGAATTTTTAGATTATGATGCGTGGGGTAATGTCGTTCGAGTCCGCAGATCTGTGCAAGGTTTTGATGGCCTACTTGTAGGCGCTTACATCACTGACTATAGTTACGATGCCGCTAACAGGGTCAGCAGCATTCAATACCCCAGTGGGCGTTCAGTAAGCTTTACGCGTGATGCCGTCGGACGTCTGACCGGTGTTGATACTCAAGACGCTGATGGTAATACTGACACTATTGTGTCAAACCGTGTTTACCGCGCCGATGGTCTGTGGACTAGTCAGAGTTACGATAATGGCTTAACACAAACCAAACAATACGACACTCAAGGGCGATTAGAAAATCACTTAGCGGGCGCCTACAGTCGGGATTATATTTACGATGCGAATGGCAACATTACCAGTGCTGATGCCATTGATAATAGTCAAGAGCGAGATTACGGCTACGACGTATTAGACCGTTTAACCAGCGAAACCGACAGCATAAGAAACCTCATTCGAGATTACCAGTACGATGCCAATGGCAATCGTGAGCAGTTCAGCGAAGCCGCCCAATTTAGCTCGTTGACGTACCAAGCCGATACCAATCGTCTTGCCACAGTAAACAGCACGCCCATTATCTTGGACACTTCAGGCAGAACCTTGTCTGACGCATCAGGTCGAAGTTTTTCTTACAACGATTTAGGTCGATTAGAACAAGTGGAGCTTGGCGGTCAAGTGATTGGTCAATACCTATACGATCATCAGCAGTTAAGAACTCAAAAATTAACCAGCGATGGATTAACGGTCTATCACTATGATTTATCGGGTAATGTCATCGCCGAGAGTGACCGTAATGGCACTGCGCTAATAGAATACGTTTACGCCGATGGCGAGCGTGTCGCGGCATTATTGCCAGGGGAAGTACCGTCTTCAACGGCCTCAAACCTGGC
>JAFMHC010000055.1 GCA_017854775.1 Gammaproteobacteria bacterium
CCATGGATGGAGGTAAGGGGCGTGAGCTTGGAGCGGTAAGCCTTATTGTTTTTTGGCGTGACCAGTCATGCCTACAAAACATCGTTGCATGGATGCAACTTATTAGAGCATTGCAGGAGCAAATGCCAAATGCCTTGATTGCGAATCAGCTTGAAGGCCAGAGATCATTTAGACTTGGTCAGAGGCTCCCTAGGTAAGCAATGGCCTCCAATACCCTACAAGGAAAATTTTAAGGCTTATATTTTAAGACTTATAGGCAAACAGGCCTGTTTGCGCTACAAACAACCTCTTTGAATGCACCCGACGAGTCAGTTAACTCCTTCATGGTGAAAATTCTGGCGTTGTGAGCCGTGGCGATTTTTTCTATATCAATGTCTAGGTTTTTCAGCTGGTTAAACATTTCAACACTGCTCAAGCTAGCATTAGGCAAGCCTTTGGCAAATGGCGAGCCATAATGATCAGCGATAAACACGGTCTTTTCCGCCGGCGCATACATCACCAAGAAGCTGGCCGCATGAGAGGTAGAAACTTCGTAAACCTCAATGCGATTTCGACCGTCACCTAAGGTGGTTCTAGGCCCCGAGCGATAAAATACCGTGTCAGCTGGCTCTGGAGTTATTGATTGTTTAATCGTTTCGACATTGTCATCGACGGTTACCAAGCGTGCTCCAAGCTGAACGGCTTCGCCTAAGCCACCTATATGGTCCGAGTGATGATGCGTCACTATTTGGTGGCTAAGTGGCTTAAAGCGCCCACTTGCTTTAGCAAAACTTTTCAGGCGCGCCGTGAGCCCTGCATAACCGCCAGCGGCAACAGTGCCAATAGAGGTATCAGCGAACAGTGAAAAGCCGCCGTTTTGACCGATATGGTAGACACCATCAGATATCTTATTGATCACCATTTCTGAGGCGTCGATCCGCTGGCCCTCAGCTTTAAGGTCGCTTGGCAAGGTAACGCTAGATGCGTCTAAGGGCTGATTGAATGTGAGAGCATGCTTAGTGCTAATAAGATTTGGCTGACCGTCGATGAAGAAATTGATACTGGTCGCTGAGACTAGCTCGCCAATCTTGGTGTGGCCCGAATACACGTACGACAGGTCTCCTAGGGCTGGGTTTTCACGTACCATTTTAGATATCAGTGATGTCTGCGCATCAATATATAGATTTAAGTCCGAGCTGCTAGGGAACGGCATCGTCAGCACATGATGTGGACGATTCATAAACGACACATCCTCCTTTAGGACGGCTTTATCACCAGCCTTAGTAAGCTCATAGGCTAGCACTGTGTCTGAGGTTCTCATTGAACCACCGGCGAACACGTGTGGGTCGGCGTTGTTTGCATCACCATAAGTTCCCGCCGGATAGTTGATGGTATACGCTTTCTCGCCGTCACTGATTACCGAACCTTGAAACGCGCCAGAGCGGCCTTGGTTCCAAGTGTCGTAGATAGCGCGATTATTTTTTAGATCAACTTGAAGGACTTGCTTACTGCTTGATACTTCCATTAGTGAAGGGCTGTGGCTTTGCCCGGTGGTCGGCGCTAGAAAGTGATCTACAATTTTGTAGCTAGAAAGGCTAGTAAGTGCCTCGCCTCCGTAAGCTTCGCTTAGCTTTTCGATTAGTTTATCTTCTTTCTCGCCGGCAATTGAGTTGCTAGAGACGGCCAGTAATGTAAGTAATGAGACAAGTAAACGTTGGGTCATAATGTTCTCCTATTGAATTCCATTGGTGTTTCTTTTGGTGTTTCTATTGATGTTTTTTTTAGTTCTCAAAGTGGTGCTGAGTCTTCTATGTCGAATTCGGCGGTTAACGGCCGTTAACATTGGCAACTTAAAAATAAGGATGCCGATAGACCTGAAAAGGTTTCATTAAAATTTTAATCGGAGAGCGATTAGAAAGCCCGACGCGCCGTTGACGATGACTGGGTTAGGGTGTCATTAATTATCAACGCGAGAAACATATGACCCAAAAACGCATCGGCTTATTTTGTTTTACTAATGACCTGAGACTGCATGACAACCCAGCGTTAATGCGAGCTAATTTATTGCTTGATGAGTTGTTATGCCTGTACGTCTCAAGTTCGAGCGCCAACTCGCCATCGCCTTATTCGATGACCAATGCAGGTCCAAGTAAGACGCTTTTCTTGCAACAATCGTTGGCCAATCTAGAGCAAAACCTCAGTGCCATTGGTCAACGTTTAGTTTGCCTTCAAGGGCAGGCTAATGAGGTTATAAACAGTGTTCTCGAAAAAATCGGCATCACAGATGTCTTTCGAAGTGATAATGCAGGCTGGTACGAAAACCAAGTTTGGCGGGCTCTGCAGCAAAAGCATCCAGCTATTCGCTTTCATACAATTGCCAGCCACACATTATTTGAAATTGAAGATTTTCCGTTCGCTCTGTCTGAATTGCCTCCTAGTTTTAGCAAATTTAAAAACGCGATCAAAGATTGTCTGCCGATCAAGCCGATTAGTACTTTGAGCTACCTACCACCCCAACCGGCAGCAGCCAGCGAGGTATTAGCGGCGTTTAATGTATTCGATATGACCTTGGATTCAAGTCGCGGCTATTCTGATTCGTCTTCTAACCTTAGCAGTGGTAAAAAAGAAAGCCTCTTTAGCGGCGGTGAAACAGCAGGGCTTAGGCATTTAACTGACTATTTTGAGACCAGTAAACCGTCGCATTATAAGGAGGTGCGTAATGCCATAGACGGCTGGGATAACTCCTGTAAGTTCTCACCTTGGTTAGCAAATGGCTGCCTATCAGCACGGGAAATCTATAGCGCCTTGCTCGACTATGAGCATGAGCGAGAAGCAAATGACTCAACCTATTGGATCTATTTTGAATTGCTATGGCGAGAATATTTCCACTGGTATGCGAGTAAACATGGAGCAACGCTGTTTTCCTTTTCGGGTATAAAAGGGCTTAGCCCGTTGAACAGTTTTTATCCAGAACGATTTCAAAAGTGGCGTAATGGTTCAACACCCTATCCAATTGTCAACGCCTGCATGAACGAGCTGAAGGCAACCGGCTTTTTGTCTAACCGTGGTCGTCAAATTGTCGCTAGTTGTTTTATCAATGAGTTGAGTATGGATTGGCGTTATGGTGCGGCGTATTTTGAAAGTGTGTTAATTGATTACGATGTGGCGTCCAATTGGGGTAACTGGCAGTATCTGGCGGGGGTGGGTGCCGATACTCGAGGGAAAAGACATTTCAATCTCGAAAAGCAAACGCAGCAATTCGATCCTAACGGGCGATACATTGAGCTATGGCAGGGCAACCAAGACCTTGCACCGCTGGATTCTGTCGATGCTGCTGACTGGCCAATCTGAGTGGGCGATAGACAAAAAATCAACCTGGTCTGGCTTAAGCGTGATTTACGTGTCAGTGACCATGAGCCGTTAAAGCGTGCCGAAGAAGCTGGCTTGCCGACTTTGTTGTTATATGTTTTTGAGCCAATGCTACTGCAAGACTCCCATTATTCTGAAAGGCACTGGCGATTTGTTACTGAGTCCTTGGCGGATGTTAATAGTAAGATTTCGGGCAAAGTTTCGGTTGCTAACTGCGATCTTATAGAGGCATTGGCTGAACTCAATGAACACTATCTAGTTGACTCGATATTCTCATATCAAGAGACTGGATTAGCCAATACCTTTGCTCGAGACAAGACAGTTTCCGGCTGGGCCAAGGAGCAGGGTATCAATTGGTTGGAGAGCCAGATGGCGGCGGTGATGAGACCCTGTAACAACCGTGATTCTTGGGATAAGCATTGGCAACAGGTTATGAACGCCGAGCTGATTAACAATCAACTCGACAAGCTTAAACTTATTCAGCATAAATTCGACACCAGTCAATTGCCTGCGTATTGGAAAGTTGCAAACCCAATGATGCAAGCGGGCGGTGCGAGTAAGGCAAAAAACGTGTTGGCTGATTTTTTTGAAGCACGCGGCAAAGACTATCATTGGTTAATTTCGAAACCACTGCAAAGCCAAGTAAGCTGCTCTCGAATGTCGCCCTATCTCGCTTGGGGCAATATGAGTTTGCGTGAAATGTATCAAGCGGTGCTGCAGCATCGAAAGCGTGACGGTTGGCGTCGAGCGATAACGGCCTTGTCGTCCCGCTTGCATTGGCATTGTCATTTTATTCAAAAATTCGAAAGCGAATGCCGTATGCAATTTGATCATATTAATGCTGGTTACCAAGCAATACCGTACCGTGATGATGATCGAGTAGATTCCGACTTAGCCGCTTGGCAACAAGGTCAGACTGGCTACCCATTAGTCGATGCGTGTATGCGCTGCTTGATTGAGACTGGGTATATAAATTTCAGAATGCGCGCCATGCTAGTTAGCTTTTTGAGCCATCATTTACAAATAGATTGGCGTCGCGGCGTTGAGCATTTGGGCAGTTTATTTTTAGATTTTGAGCCGGGTATTCATTACGCTCAGTTTCAAATGCAAGCGGGTGTTACTGGCATTAACACTATTCGTATTTACAATCCGACTAAGCAGGCCAAAGAGCACGATCCGCAAGGTGAGTTTATTCGACGTTGGTGTGTTGAGTTGGCAGACCTACCGAATCAGCTCTTGTTTGAACCATGGACATTAACTGCCATGGAAGAACTCATGTACGAGCTAAGCATTGGCAAAGAAAGTATTGGCACCGATTATCCTGCGCCAATAGTCGATACATCGATAAGCTATCGTCAGGCCAGTGATCTCCTATGGGCTTGGCGCAAACGAGCCGATGTAAAGCGCGAAGCAAAGCGCATTCTAAACCGGCACGTGAGGTAGGGCAGCTATGGCGCATAGCAAGAGTAATTTGCCGAGTAAAGTTTGTTTAGTTTGTCGGCGACCGTTCACCTGGCGTAAGAAATGGCAACGAAATTGGGACGATGTGAAGTATTGCTCAAAACGTTGTCAGAGCAATCGAAAATCCACAGATCTCCTGACCACAACTGATTACAATGACCTTGACAGCAACTGATTACAATGACGAATAAAACTAAAACTCTAAGACTGATATTAGGTGACCAACTCAATGCATCCCACTCTTGGTATCGAGATAAGGACCCGAATGTTCTGTATGTAATCGCTGAGCAGTATCAAGAGACGAGTTATGTAAAGCACCATATTCAAAAGATAGCTGCTTTCTTTTTAGCCATGCAAAAATTTGCCGATGCGCTCGACGCAGCTGGCCATAATGTTCTTCACCTAAGCTTGGACGACAGCGCGGCTTTTGCTGATTTACCTGAGTTAGTCACCGAGCTATGTAAGCAATATCAGATTGGCCATTTTGAATATCAGCGCCCCGATGAATACCGTTTGTGCAAACAACTCGACGATCTTGACTTCAGTGACGCTAATATCAGTAAAGCTTTTGTTGAGACTGAGCACTTTATAGTTCCGTTTGATCAGCTTAAAAACTATTTCACCGCTGGCAAAGGAACGCGGCTCGAAGGCTTCTACCGAAAAATGCGAAAGGCTAATAACATCATGATGGACGGTGAAGAGCCACTCGGAGGGCAATGGAACTTCGATGCTGAAAATCGCAGCAAGCTAAAGAAAACTGATTTACCAGCCATCCCTGAACCGCTAATTTTCGACAATCAAATAGGCGACTTATTAGCGCGCCTTGATAAGCATAAAATTACACACTTTGGCGATATCGGTGACAGCTTAGTCTGGCCCGTAACGCGAAAACAGTCGCTACAACTACTAGACTACTTTTGTCAGTATGGACTGCCAAATTTTGGTCGCTTTCAAGATGCCATGACCGCGAATAGTAAGCATGCCTGGAGCCTTTACCACTGTCGGTTGTCGTTTGCGATCAACGCAAAAATTATCAGTCCATTGACGGTAATTAATCGAGCCATAGAAGAGTTTGAATCCCGACCAGACGATATTAGTCTTGCTCAAATTGAGGGCTTTGTGCGGCAGATTATTGGTTGGCGAGAATTTGTTAGAGGCATCTACTGGGTAAATATGCCGGACTACGCAGAGCAAAACGCGCTTGATGCTAAGCGAGATTTACCTGATTACTTCTGGTCTGGCGATACCAAAATGCGCTGTATGCAGCAATCATTAACTCAGTCATTGGAATACGCTTACGCACATCATATTCAACGCCTGATGGTGATCGGTAACTTCTGCTTGTTAACCGGCATCGATCCAGATCAAGTCGATCAATGGTATCTGGGCGTTTATATCGATGCTATTGAATGGGTCGAAATGCCAAACACCCGAGGCATGAGTCAGTTCGCCGACGACGGGCTAATTGCCAGCAAGCCATACACAGCAAGTGGCTCGTATATAAACCGCATGAGTGATTATTGTTCGGGCTGCCACTACAAGGTTAAGGAAAAAGTTGGAGAGTCGGCTTGCCCTTTTAATAGCCTGTATTGGCACTTCATGCACAGGCATAAAGACAAGTTTGGTAATAATGCCCGCATCGGCATGGTCTATCGCAACCTAGAGAAAATGGACGAGTCTTTGCGTGTTGATACGCTGAAGCGGGCGGACTGGATTTTAGAAAATCTCAACCTGATATAGCCCTAAAGGTGCGAGTGCTCTCTTGCGCCGCTTATCAGAGCTGGCGCAATCGATCAAAGCTGGCGCAATCTATCAGAGCTGACGCAATGGCAACTCGGTTGAATTTTTAATTTCGGTTACCGAAATGTGTGAGTGGACTTCACCAATCATTGGCACGGCGAGTAAACGGCGACGCACGAATTTTTCGTAGTGGCGGATGTCTTTTACCACGACTTTTAACATGTAGTCCCATGCGCCGGTCATGGTGTAGCATTCGACCACTTCATCAAGTTGCTTCACGGCGTCTTCGAAAACTTCCATATTTTTATGCCCAGCCTGACTCAAGTTTATGGTGGTGAACGCGACTAATTCCATTCCGAGAGCTTCTCTGTTGAGAATAGCGACCTTTTTCTCGATCACACCCTCCTGCTCTAATCGATTGATTCTACGCCATGCTGGCGACTGGCTCATATTCAATTCTTCGGCCACCTCGCTGGAGCTGCGGTCACAGTCTTGTTGTAATAGCTCTAAGATTTTAATGTCTTGTGGTGTCAGTTCTATAGCCATGAAGGTAATATTTATTCGTTTTGTTTTATAAGCAGGTCTAATTTAGACTAAAGTTGGTCTCGGCGCGACTCACTGAGAATAAAAAATGCGTTCTTATCTGGATATACTTTTGAAAATTATAAAAACAATTATCGAGGATGGAACATGGTCACTGGTCACCTGCAACAACAGCCGAAGACTGACGAAATAACGCTCAGAGATGTATCGTTGGATGATAAGTATTCCTTAGGCACGGCAAGAGCCTATTTAACCGGTATCGATGCTTTAGTGCGTCTACCGATACTGCAGCACCAGCGTGATCAAGAGCGGGGCCTTAATACTGCCGGCTTCGTGTCTGGCTACCGAGGTTCTCCTTTAGGTGGCGTCGACCAGGCTATGTGGAGTGCTAAAACTTACCTCGATAAGCACAATATTCATTTTGTTCCAGGCGTTAACGAAGATCTCGCCGCGACCGCAGTACGAGGCTCACAAGAAGTAGGCTTGATGGCGGGCAGCCAATACGATGGTGTCTTCGGCATGTGGTATGGCAAAGGCCCAGGCTTGGATCGTAGTATTGATGCCTTTCGGCATGCAAACGCGGCAGGAACCGCTATGCACGGTGGTGTGCTCGCGGTGGTTGGCGATGACCATGGTTGTAAATCATCTACCTATCCATATCAGTCTGAGCATTTGTTTATGAGCATGTCGATGCCGGTGCTAGCGCCGTCGAATGTTCAGGAAGTATTAGATCTTGGTATTTACGGCTGGGAACTTTCACGCTATTGCGGTTGTTGGGTGGGTTTAAAAGCGATTACCGAGAATATGGATTCCGCTATCTCAGCTGAGATTGACCCTGGACGTGTTTCTATCAGGCTTCCTAAAGATTTTGAAATGCCGGAGGGTGGAGTCAACGTACGTTGGCCTGATTCACCTTTAGAGCAGGAAGAGCGACTTAATAAGTACAAGATTTATGCCGCTCTGGCGTTCGCCAGAGAAAATGAACTGAATAAGATTGTGATTGATACGCCGACGCCAAAACTCGGCATTATTACCTCAGGGAAAAGCTACTTAGATGTATTGCAAGCCTTCGATGACCTCGGTTTAGACGAGGAGCTTGCCAGCAAAATCGGCGTGCGTGTTTATAAAGTGGGTATGCCTTGGCCTTTAGAGCCGGTAAAGACACATGAGTTCGCTACCGGCCTAGACGAAATTTTAGTGGTTGAAGAAAAGCGCTCGGTGATGGAAGACCAACTTACCGGTCAACTTTATAACTGGCCGGTTGATGAACGGCCTCGAGTAATCGGCGAATATGATGAGCATGGCAAAGAGCTTCTAACTAACCTATCTGAGTTAACTCCGGCTATGATCGCTCGTGTTATTGCCAAGCGTCTTAAGCGATTCTATTCCAGTGATGTCATTGATCAACGCGTTGACTTTATCAACCAAAAAGAACGTCGCCTGTCGCAGCCAAGAGAAGTGTCTGAACGTAAAGCCACGTTTTGCTCTGGTTGCCCTCATAACACCTCGACGGAGGTTCCTAAAGGTTCGATCGCAGCGGGTGGCATCGGTTGCCATTATATGAGTACTTGGAGTAAATCGCGGCCAGCACACAATTATACTCATATGGGTGGCGAAGGCGTCACTTGGGTTGGCATGTCACCGTTTACCACGACTAAGCATATTTTTCAAAACTTGGGCGATGGCACCTATTTTCACTCAGGCATATTGGCGATTCGCCAAGCGGTCGCAGCCAAGGCCAATATCACCTATAAAATTCTCTATAACGATGCCGTAGCCATGACTGGCGGGCAGCAAGTCGATGGCAGTTTGACCGTGCCTGAGTTGGTTATGCAGCTTAAGGGCGAGGGCATCAAGCGGATCGAAATTGTTGCTGAACAGCCCAAATTACATACGACATTGAAAGACTCTATTGTGAGTGTAAGCCACAGAGATAAGTTGATTGAAGTGCAAGAATCGATGCGAGAAACCAAAGGAACATCGGTGCTTATCTTTGATCAGGTATGTGCAACAGAGAAACGACGTCGACGTAAGCGCGGTACTATGGCTGTGTCACCGAAGAAAGCCTTCATCAATGATTTAGTCTGTGAAGGCTGCGGCGATTGCTCGGCTAAGTCGAACTGCTTATCAATCGTGCCGAAGGAGTCTGAATTTGGTCGCAAGCGTAAAATAGATCAAGCCAGTTGCAATCAAGACTTGTCTTGCGTGAAAGGCTTTTGTCCTAGCTTTGTAACCGTGACCGGTGGCCAACTTAAGCGCCCTGAAGCCAAAAAACCATCGCAGATCGAGCTGCCGGAACCAATTCAGCCCGCGCTTGATCAACCTTGGAATGTATTGGTAACGGGTGTTGGCGGAACCGGTGTTCTTACCGTGACCGCGGTGTTGTCTATGGCCGCTCACCTTGAGTTCAAGGGTGTTGCTACCATGAATCAAACTGGTTTAGCGCAAAAATTTGGCCCAGTGGCAAGTCACTTACGGATTGCCAAACAGCAGCACGAAATTCACGCCGTGCGTATTCCAGCGGGCGACGCCGATCTAGTACTGGGTGCCGATTTATTGGTTACCGCTACCGACGATGCGCTGGCGAAAATGCATTATCAGCGAAGTCACGCCGTGGTTAATGATACTGTCTCAGCAACCGCTGAATTCATCGATAACCCTGATTTGGTGATTAAAGTCGGTGCAATGAAAAATAGCATTATTGATGAGCTTGGCGAAGGTCGGGCAGACTTTATTGCTGCCGGCGAGTTATCTGAGGGCTTACTTGGCGACCCAATTGCGACTAATTTATTTCTCGTTGGCTATGCCTATCAGAAAGGCTTATTACCAGTTTCGGCAAAAGCAATTCATAGAGCCCTAGAGCTTAACGGTGTAAGGGTTGAATTTAATCAGCAAGCGTTTAATTGGGGGCGTAGAGCGTTTCTGAATTTAAACGAAGTTGAGCAAGCCTCAGGTGTGCTAGCTAAGCGATTCACTCCTCTTGAGCAAGTCAATGACATCGTTGAGCACCGCGTGACTGAGTTAACCGCCTATCAAAACGCGGCCTATGCCGAACAATACAAATCAGTGATCGACAAAGTAATGGTGGCTGAGACTGCGGTGTTATCTAAGCCTAATGATGAGCTTGTTTTAACAAAAGCGGTCGCTAAAGCCTTGTATAAAACGATGGCTATTAAAGACGAATACGAAGTCGCAAGGCTGTTTACTGACGGTCGTTTTGAAGCGCAACTCAAAGAGACATTTGAAGGGTCACCTAAACTTAGTTTTAATTTAGCGCCACCGCTATTGTCTCAAATGCTGTCGAAGAAAGGCACGCCTCGTAAATTTGAATTCGGCTCGTATATGTTTTCGGCTTTTAAGCTGCTAGCCAAGTTAAAAGGCTTACGTGGCGGAACTTTTGACGTTTTTAGTTATACCGCTGAGCGTAAATTAGAAGTCACTCTAATTGACGAGTTAAACCTTACTATCGATTTACTACTCGCCAGTCTAAATAGTCAGAATAAGCAGCTAGCTACCGAAATAGTTGAGCTTTACCTTGGCGTTCGTGGTTATGGACATGTCAAGGAAAAGAACTATCATCAATACCGCCTCAGGCTCAAACAGCAATTGTCTCGTTATGCAGAACCTGCATCGCCGCTTAAGGCGATTAATGTAGAAGTTGCTAACGTCGCGTAAGCTTAGGTCAGATAAACTTAGTTAGGCACTCTTTATGTCAAATATTAAACATTGGAACAGTACCATGGACGTAACCTCTTCTCCTTCTTTCGACGATCACCAAAAGGTTGTCTTTGTTGATGATGCCGACACTGGCTTACAGGCGATCATTGCGATTCACAATACCAATTTAGGCCCAGCGGTCGGAGGTTGTCGAATGTTTCCCTACGCCAGCAAAGCCGATGCGCTCGAAGATGTACTTAGATTGAGTCGCGGAATGACCTATAAGTCGGCGCTTGCAGGTTTGCCAATGGGCGGTGGTAAGGCAGTGATTATCGGCGATCCGGCGACCCAGAAGACACCGGCACTGTTGAGACGAATGGGGCAGTTTATTGACTCTCTTAATGGTCGATACATCAGTGCCGAAGATTCGGGCACCAGCGTAGCCGATTTAAAGTTGATGGCATTAGAAACCGAGTATGTTTTAGGCATAAACGAGCAGCAAGAGTTTGGAGGAGACCCATCGCCGCTAACCGCGCATGGTATTTTTTGTGGAATTCGAGCCGCGGTTCAATACAAGTTTGGACGCACAAGTTTGAATGGCGCACGCATCGCCGTTCAAGGTGCCGGAGCCGTCGGGCGTCATTTGAGCAAAGAGTTGATAGCCGCAGGTGCCGAGGTATTTGTTGCCGATATTAATACTAACAATGTGCTTGCAGCACAAGAGCTAGGTGCACGCATTGTTGCTGTCGATGACATCGTTGGCTTCGATGCAGATGTGTTTTCACCGTGTGCGATGGGTGCGGTTATCAACGATGTTAGCATCGCCAAACTGTCGGCGCCGATTGTTGCTGGGGGCGCGAATAATCAGCTCTCAGTGCCGCAGCATGGGGAGATGTTACGTAAACGCGGCATTCTCTATGCCCCCGATTTTGTTATTAACGCAGGTGGTATTATCGAGATCTGCCGTCAGTACCAAAATAGTTCGATAGCTGATTGTAATGCTCAGATTGAAAATATCGGCGACACCTTAATCGAAATTTTTGAGTTAAGCGGTGATAAGAAGATATGTACCAGTGTTGTCGCCGAGCAGCTCGCTGAGCAGCGCTTCCAACAAATCCCCGTCAGTGCGTAGGCCAAGAGCCATCAGCTAATATTAGCCAACAACGTAGTCTAATAGGCAGGCGACACAGGCTAGTTACTGCTAACTATTTGACTGATCTATGGCGTCGTCTAAGGGTTCTGGTGTCTTTTGACAATCACTTGGCTAGCTATTGCTAGTAAGCTACAAACCGATCCGTTAATATGTCGACAAAATACTGAAAAACGTACGGTCTCAAGACTTTTCAGGGGTTCTCACGTCAGATTCACTAAAATAAGAAAACAACAAACAGGGCACAGCCAATGATTATTGTGCCGGTTGAAAAAAGGGTCGATTGGAAGCGGCCTCCAGTTGTGCTGATATTGTTGGTGTTGGTAAACGTATTAGTATTCGCGTTTTATCAAAGCGGTGACTCATCTCACCTAAGCAGTGCGGTTCAAAGTTACCAGAGTCGCGATCTTCTTGACCAAGAATGGGCGGCTTATAAAGCTTACGCACGGCGAACAGACCCAAAACGCAGGTTAGATAAGAGCGATCCCGTAATGCCTTGGGTAATTGTCTCGGACCCCGGTTTCGATCGGTTTATCGAAAAGAATCATCGACACTATATTAGCGAAAAAAATTACCCGAGGTGGCGAAGAGCACGAGATCGTGTAGAGCAGTCATCGTCAAAAATGAGTGCCGCCGCCTACGGATTAAACGCCGCCGAGATTAAGCCCCTGCAGTTGCTCACCTACCAATTTTTACATGGTGGGTTCATGCACATACTCGGCAATATGGTGTTTCTGGTTCTAACTGGCTTTGCTGTTGAGGCGGCGCTAGGAAGTTTCCGTTTCTTGGGTTTCTACTTATTATCAGGGATCGGCAGCGGCTTACTATACGCTTTATTTGAGTCTTCTGGTGGTTTGCTGGTCGGTGCGTCTGGTTCAATATCGGGCGTTATGGCAATGTATGTGGTGCTATTTGGCATGCGAAAAATTCAGTTCTTCTACTGGTTCTTTATTTTTACTGGATATGTGCGGGCAGCGGCAATAATTATGCTGCCGTTTTATATCGGCTTTGAGATATATCAGTATTATAGCAATGATGGTTCAAATGTTGCTTACACCGCGCACATTGGAGGCTTTTTAGTCGGCGCTGCATTGGTGTTTTTAACTCAGAGTTTGAACAAGAAGGGCATAGATGAAAGTTATATCGAAGGGCCAGAAGGAACGCCCGATCCGTTTGCTGAATCAATAACAAAATTGTATAGCTTGATTGCCCAATGTGATTTTAAGCGCGCGTGGGGAATCTTAAAACCGCTTAAATCTCAGCATCCAAATCGCCCAATACTGGTCGAGATAGAGTTTAATTTAGTGCGAGCTCTGCACCCTAGAAAGCTTCAAGAGTACTTGCTGCACCGAATGGACAAAGCCGGTAATAACAAGGCATTAATCTTTGCCCAGTTAGACGCATGGAAAAACCTTAGTTCCGAACAGCGCGAGAAAATCAGCTTTGATAAAAAGAGCACGCTACTGCAGAATTTACTCGACTACGATGTGTTAGAAGGCGCCGAAGCATTGTTCAACGAGCTCAAGCTCGAAAGCGATCATGATTTAGAGATCGCTATGCTGGCTCAGCGTTTGGCGACCTATTGCCAGACCATTCATAACACTGAAAAAATGTCGTTATACCGTACATTGGCTGGCCAGTTTGCAAATACGAATGCCAAACTTTTGGGCTCAGAGCTATGATAGATCATGCTTATGTTGGGTACCGCAATTTGGTGGGTTTAGGACTTTGGAGGGTTTAGGACTTTGAATAGCGTGCAATTAAGCAAGTGTAAGTTTCATCCACTAGACTCGGCTATAAATCATTGCGAGCTCTGTGATGCAGACTTTTGTGAATCGTGCTCTGATGAATCGGCAGCACTCGCTGTGACTCGCACTCGTGCCGATAAAGTCGACCATAGGTGTTTTGTCTGTGCCGGGCCTATGACGCCACTGCAGGGCTTGCAGCGGGTTGCGCCGTTTTGGAGTCGTCTGCCAGAACTATATCGCTACCCCTTCAATCTAGATGCCGTGTCGGCGCTACTAATCGTGTCCCTTATTACCGCGTTCATAGGAAATAGTGGTCTGTTACAGATTATTCCTTCGGTTGCAATGATGCTTTATTCGTTTGCCTGTTTACGCGAAACGGCAAAGGGTAACCTTAAGGCGCCAGGGTTCGAGGCCTGCTTCGAGGGCTCGATTGCACCGGTTTTTTATTCGCTAATAGTTATTTTGCTACTCGGCTTTGTCGCTTATTTGGCATTCGGTCTAGGCCTTGGTTTCGGGATTTTGGCACTGACGTTTTATATTTTGGCATTACCTGCGGCGATTATTCTCATCGCGATTGACGAAAAGCTACTTCCCGCTTTAAGCATATTCGCTTTAGCCTCGGTGATGAAAGCGGCCGGTATCTCTTACTTTGTGATGCTGTTGTTCATCATTATTATGATCTCATCGGTATTTGCCTTGATGTCTCTTTTTGGTGGTCAAGCAAACTCCTTTCTCGGCAACCTTTTCGAGTCTCTGATAAGCAATTACTACAGTGTGGTGGTGTACCATATTATGGGTTATTTGGTTTACCAAAACCAAGAAGCTCTTGGTTTCAAAAACACCGCTAGTGGCGTTGAGGTTAGTGCTCGCTCGGATGCAGATCGGCGCAAGGCTCACGTAGAGGCGCTAATTAAAGCTGGAGATTACGACAAGGCCCAAGAAGTTGCTGGCAAACAACTGCTCGAACACGATTCGACGCTATGGGATTGGTCGCGTGCCTTTACTTTATGCTGTGTGGCGACACCAAGTCACAAAGCGGAGCAGGTTTTTATTGACTATGCGAGTAAATTAAAAGAGGCCGGCGAGACAGATAAATTGGCTGATGCTTATCTCCAGCTGAAAAAATATCAACCGAAATTTGTGATTAAAGATCATCAGCAACGGCTCTCTATTGCCAACAGTCTGTTTGAAACGGGGCAGTACTCGCAGGTGGTGAATATGCTTCACATGTTTCATCAGCAAAGCAGCGACAATAAACAGGTAGAACGTGCACTCAAATTGTTGAGTGAGAGCCTTTTGTTAATTCCTAATAGAGAAAAATTGGCTAAGCAATATGGCACACTTTATCAGTTGCAGTTAAAGAAAAGCAGTTAAAGAAAAGCAGTTAAAGAAAAGCAGTTAAAGAAAGGCGCTTGAAAAGATGCCGTTGTGACGCGCCAAGTGAGACCCTGGCGAGATCGCAGTACGGCACAAAAAAGCAGCTTTCGAAAACAGGCTTCGATGATTCTGCAATAATCTTGAAAATAGGTATCATTTTCGTCTAGCACTGGGGTTATGCTCAGGCCTGGCAAAAAATTAATCAGAGTAAAATAAGAGGACGATCAATCATGCGTAACACCTTACTAACTATTGTCATTGGCCTAGCTCTCGCTGCCTGCGGCAATCAAGAGTCTGTTCAAAAACCAGCTGACCAAACTAAATCAGAGCAAATTGTTGAATCGTCGCTGCCAACAGTAGCCGCAGAATCTCAAACGGAAAAACTGAATCAATGGTTTGAGCAACAATTCGAAACAGAGCTGATGATGAGCCCGATGTCGCTTACCGCATTGGGCCGCAAAGATCGTTACGACGAGATAGATGACATGAGCGAAGCCGCTGAGATTGAGCAGCTCGAATGGAAGCGAAACTCAGTGCTCGAAATGAAAGATAGTTTCGACTATGAGCAATTGTCTGATGATGCCAAACTTTCGTATGACCTTTGGGAGTATCAGTACAAACAATCAGCAAAAGGCGCAGAATTTCGACGTAGTAGCTACGTGTTTACCCAAATGAGTGGCGTACATGCTTATTTACCAACCTTCTTAATGAGTTTTCACAAAGTGGACTCCTTAGAAGATATGCAAGCGTATATTGCACGTATTAGTGAACTTGGCCGAGCCATGAACCAGCTGGTTGATCGCGCTAAGTTAAATGCATCAGAAGGTGTTCGACCGCCACGCTTCGCGTATGAGGTTGTTGGAGATGAAGCTCGCGCAATTATTTCCGGCACTCCTTTTACCGAGTCGGAATCAGAGTCATCGCTATGGGCCGACGCCCGCGCAAAGGTAGAGGCTCTAACTGAGTCGGCAAGTATTACTCAACCGCAGGCAGAACAATTGCTGGCATCGGTAAGAACCGCCTTGGTTGAGAAGTTAGCGCCATCGTATGAAAATTTAATTAGTTTTGTTGATGCCGACATCGAAAATACCTCTAAACAATCGCAAGGTGTGCATGCAAATCCAAACGGCGATGCCTATTACGCCTATCGTTTAAATGCCATGACCACTACTGATATGACAGCCGAGCAGATTCATCAGCTTGGCTTAGATGAGGTAAAACGTCTACGCGCAGAAATGGAAGCGTTAAAGGACAAATCTGGTTTTGAGGGAACATTGCAAGAATTCTTCGTCTACATTCGAGATAGCCAAGACGACGAGAAATTTTACTTTGCAAATACCGACGAAGGCCGCCAAGGCTACATAGATCAGGCGACCGCAGCGATTGATAATATCAAAAAAGAGTTGCCAAACTATTTCGGTATTTTACCCAAAGGTGATTTGGTGGTTAAGCGAGTTGAACCGTTTCGAGAACAAGACGGTGCACCTCAGCATTATTATCCAGGTACTCCTGACGGTTCGCGGCCTGGGGTTTATTACGCCCATCTTTCAGACATGAGTACCATGCCTAAGAATGAGCTAGAGGTAATTGCCTATCACGAAGGCTTGCCTGGGCATCATATGCAGATTGCTATTGCGCAAGAATTAACCGGCATTCCTAAATTCCGAACACAAGCTCGTTTTACCGCTTACTCAGAAGGCTGGGCTTTGTATTCGGAGAAGCTGGCTAAAGAAATGCCCAATACGTTTACTGATTTACATTCTGATTTTGGGCGTTTAGGCAGTGAAATATGGCGAGCAATTCGACTGGTTGTTGACAGTGGAATGCACAGCAAAAAATGGACTGAGCAACAAGCCGTTGAATACTTCTCTGAGAACTCTCCAGCACCGATCGGGACAATCAGAACTGAAATTCGTCGCTACATGGTTTGGCCAGGGCAGGCGACATCGTACAAAGTCGGTATGATTGATATTCAGCGTTTACGTAAAAAAGCTGAAACTGAGTTAGGCGACAAGTTTGATATTAAAGCATTTCATGACAGTGTTTTGGGCGGCGGCGCATTGCCATTGAGTATGCTAGATCGCAAGCTTACTGATTGGATTGAATCGCAGAAGTAGGATTAAATGATTAACCTTAAGTGGCGAAAGCCAGACGAAGTCATCGGCGAAGATTATATGAGCCGATGGCATCTTCGACGGAAAGCGGGGCATCATAATCTTTATTTGCACCGCTACGTCGGCAGTGATGATGATCGCGCTTTACACGACCACCCGTGGCGTAGCATTGGTATAGTGTTGTGGGGTCACGTACGCGAGTTAACGCCTAAAGGCGAGGCGCGTCTTTGGCCGCTGGTACCAAAGTATCGTAGCGCAACCTATGCTCATCGCTTGCATCTTGAAAGCCGGTTTGCGCTAACTTTGTTTTTTACTTTCCCAAAAGAACGAGAATGGGGTTTTTTATGCCCTAAAGGCTGGGTTCATTGGAAAGATTTTACCGATTCATCGGGTCAGAAGAAGGGCGCGGGTTGTACTGAATAGTCTTTCAATGGTTCAGTCGGCCCTAAAGCAAAAAAGAACTATAAATTTACTAATAAGACTCATTCAGAGGCAAAACATGAAGGCAATTTCGTTACTTTTACTTAGGTTATCGACCGGTATCTATTTAATGCTGTGGGGCTTTATGAAGCTTGGCGCTAAAGACAAAGCCGTGGGCGTATCAGAGAAGTATTACGATGGGCTATTAAGCGGCGATTTAGTTAATTACAGCGTAGGTGCAGTCGAGATGTTGATTGGCTTATTGGTGGTTTTAGGCTTATTTCGTAGCGTCGCGTACTTAGGTCAGCTGGCTTTCTATTTTGTTGGTGCGGCGGCGATTATTACTAGTTTGGTAGATCCCTTTGGTCTTTATCTTGCTGACTCAGCACGGCTCACTTTTTTCCCATCTTGGACCTTATTGTTTGCCAGTCTGGTTATTATTGCGTTTAAATCTGATGATACGATGTCATTGGATGCGAAACGAGGTGCCTGAGCGAATTAGCTTCTATTTTAATAAAAAAGGCCGCATCGAGCTAAGTTCTTCAACTTAGTCGATGCGGCCTTTTTTATTTGTCCTTACTTAAATTTTCAATTAAGCGTTTAATACTCAACAACACTGCGTATGCTCTTGCCAGCATGCATTAAGTCAAACGCATCGTTGATTTTATCCAGCGGCATCTTATGCGTGATTAAATCATCAATGTTGATCTTGCCGTCCATGTACCAATCAACTATCTTGGGCACATCGGTACGGCCTCTGGCGCCACCAAATGCGGTGCCGCGCCATACCCGTCCAGTTACTAGTTGAAACGGTCTGGTAGAGATTTCTTGGCCGGCTCCGGCTACACCGATAATTATACTCTCGCCCCAACCTTTGTGTGTGCATTCAAGTGCTTGACGCATTGTGTTTACATTGCCTATGCACTCAAATGAATAATCAGCGCCACCATTGGTTAGGTCCGAAATCGCCTCGATTAAATCTTCAACCTTTTTCGGATTGATAAAGTCTGTCATGCCGAACGCTTTGGCGGTATCAACTTTGCTTTCGTTAATATCGACGCCAATAATCTTATTGGCTCCAACCATTTGTGCGCCTTGAATAACGTTTAGCCCAATACCGCCTAGGCCGAAGACAACAACGTTCGAACCAGGCTCGACCTTGGCATCAAAAACCACCGCGCCGACACCAGTTGTGACACCGCATCCGATGTAGCAAATTTTATCAAATGGCGCATCTTTACGAACTTTAGCCAACGCGATTTCGGGCAACACGGTAAAGTTGGCGAAGGTAGAGCAGCCCATGTAGTGCAGTAGTGGTTTGCCTTGGAAAGAGAAGCGAGAGGTTCCGTCCGGCATTAAACCTTGCCCTTGGGTCGAGCGAATGGCCTGACATAGATTGGTTTTCGGGTGCAAGCAATAATCACATTCGCGGCATTCAGGCGTGTAGAGCGGGATCACGTGATCGCCGGGTTTTAATGATTTAACACCAGCCCCTACTTCGCGAACAATGCCGGCACCCTCATGACCTAAAATAGCTGGAAAGGCACCTTCAGGGTCGTCACCTGATAGAGTAAACGCGTCGGTGTGGCAAACACCTGTTGCCATAATTTCGATAAGCACTTCGCCGGCCTGTGGGCCGTCAAGTTGTACGGTTTCAATGCTCAATGGTTCGCCAGCGGCAAACGCAACAGCGGCTTTAGTATCCATAAGGGACCTCATGATTGTTTTCAGTAATGACTATTAACTGAGTGTACACCTGAGACGGTTGTCAAGTTAAGCAGAGTTTGAAAATTGGCGGTCTAAATTTGGCTGTTTTTGATGACAATAAATTGACCCCTATCCGGGTCTTCACAGAGCATCTCAGTTGCGATGCGTTCAGCTACTTTTTCCACGCTAACGAATTGCCAAGGCATGATCCAAGATATTGGTTTGAGAAGCGTGTCGAGTGGGATAGCTTTTCCATTTTCCTGGTAGCGCCGCCCATAGATTATGCCGGGCTGAATCACGATTGCTCGGTGCTCGCTAGACAGCTCAGAAAAATCTTGTGCCGCTTGCATCGCAATTTTCTTTCCTTGGGCATAGCCAAAGCTCTCTCTGCGCATGAAAAATGGAAGTTGTGCGCCAAGTAGGACTACTCGCTTTATGCCTGCTTCGCCAGCTGCTTTGATGGCCTTAGCGTTGGTTGTGCCATTTATAAATACTTGCTCGTCATAAGCTTCTTTTGAAAAAGTCGGTAATGGCGGCGAGCCAACTAAGGTAACTAAACCGTCTAAACGCTGCAACAATTCAGTGTCCGGTTTGCTCGCGTCGCCTTTGCACCAGCGCACCGACTCACTCCACCGTTGATCGCCTAGGTGCAGCGGTTTGTGCCCAGTGCGGCTGAGGCACACAGCGCACACATCGCGCGCCAAAAGTGACTGCGCGACACGAGTCCCAACAAACCCATTGCCCCCATACACGACTATTTTAGTCGTGTGTTTGGTTTCTTTATTGTCACTTCCATTATCTTTCACATCCCGAGGATAGCGGCAGAGTTGTTGAGGAAATGTGTTCTGCTGTGAACATCACGTATTTGGTGGTATAAACAGGTGATGAAACTAAATAATAAAGTAGTCGTTGTAACTGGCGGCGCAGGTGGTATAGGGGCGGCTTTATGCCGGGCTTTGGCAAGTAAAGGTGCTAACGTTGTAGTCTCAGATTTAAATCTTCAAGCGGCAGAATCTGTCGCATTAGAAATATCCGGTTTAGCGATAGCCTGTGATGTCAGTAGTGAAGCTGATATACAGCGCCTGATAAGTGAAACAGAGTCGCAATTAGGCGACATTGATCTATTCGTATCTAACGCCGGTTTCGGTGTTGGAGAACCAGACCACGTAGCCTCAGCCAGCAATGATGTATGGCAAAAAAACTGGGAGCTTCATGTGATGTCACATGTATGGGCATCGCGCGCATTGTTGCCAAAAATGATTGAGCGCGGTGATGGCTACTTAGTAAACACGGCCTCGGCCGCCGGCTTGTTAGTGCAAATCGCTGACGCCGCCTATAGTGCAACTAAGCATGCCGCGGTCTCATTTGCTGAATCTTTGGCAATTGGCCATGCCGATGATGGCATCAAAGTATCGGTAATTTGTCCGCAGTACGTTAATACCAATATTCTTGCAGTACCAGACGAAGAGCGCGGTAAGGCAATGCAAGGAGTGATAACGCCAGAAGATTGCGCGGCAACCATTGTTAAGGGCATCGAAGATGAAACTTTCATGATATTGACGCACCCAGAAGTCGCTGATTTCTACCGTAATCGAGCAAATGACCCATCAAGATGGGTCAAGGGTATGCGCCGATATCGTGCGGCCATGTTGGATGAGAACGGCAAGTTTGATTTTCGTAAGGTGTTCAACATTTAGTCGCGAGCCGCGTATTAATACTAGCTAGCGGCATCTTGGGTTTAAACTATAATCTTCAAAATTACGCTCTACTAATTTTCTTAATCTTCAGGCCAGTCATCAGATTGGCCTTTGTTATTATCCATTATGCTTCCAGTTCGAGACGACAATCCGCAAGTCGACACACCGATAGCCACCTATGTGCTAATTGGTCTTAATGTGCTCGCCTGGTTTTTTCTTCAGGGATTAGGCGATGAACAAGCGCTGCGATCATCTGTGCATCAATTTGGCCTAAAGCCCGGTGAATTATTCTCCAACCAGCATTACACTGGCCAGTGGAGTGAGTTGATTTCGTCGATGTTTATGCACGGAAGTTGGATGCACATAATTGGTAATATGTGGTTTTTGTGGATTTTTGGAGACAACATTGAAGACTCAATGGGGTCGATTCGATTCGTTTTATTTTATCTTCTTTCAGGCTTGGCTGCGGCCGCTGCACAAATCGTTGCAGACACTGGTTCAATGATACCTATGGTTGGAGCTTCTGGTGCTATAGGCGGGGTCATGGGCGCATACATTGTTCTATATCCTAAAGTTAAAGTGCATATGTTGGTATTCATAATGATTATCCGCGTGCCGGCGATTGCTATGTTGGGGTACTGGATGGGCGTGCAGCTTATTGGCGGTGTATCGTCAATCGGTGCCACAGGTGGAGGCACGGCTTTTTGGGCTC
>JAFMHC010000295.1 GCA_017854775.1 Gammaproteobacteria bacterium
TGGTGCTTTTGTAACAATCAAACAAGACGGCAGTGTCGACATCATTTGTCATCGCGCTGAAATGGGCCAAG
Organism: Gammaproteobacteria bacterium; assembly: GCA_017854775.1. GTDB lineage: Bacteria > Pseudomonadota > Gammaproteobacteria > Arenicellales > Arenicellaceae > Arenicella. Next base: position 72 of record JAFMHC010000295.1, read on the forward strand.
GCATTCTAACCAGCGTGCCGCAAATTATTGCCGACGAACTCGGGGCTGATTGGAGCCGAGTCAACGCAGTACTGGGTAATGCTGATCCAAAGTACGGAAACCAAAACACCGGAGGCTCAGCATCAATTCGCACACATTTTGCACATATCAGGCAGATGGGAGCCACCGCACGAGATCTATTAGAACAGGCCGCCGCGAATAAATGGGGCGTCGATAAGAGCAAGGTCAAAGCCCATAATCACCAAGTGACCTATTTAGACAAAAGCCTGTCATTCGGTGAACTCGCCGAAGCAACATCTAAACTACCAATACCTGATGCCGACTCGCTTACCTTAAAAGACAGTGCTGATTACACTTTAATCGGTAAAGAAGACGTTGCACTACAGGGCGTAGAAAAAATTGTTACCGGGCAAGCCATCTACGCACAAGACATTCAATTACCCGGCATGTTGATAGCAAGTATCGAGCGCCCGCCAGTGGTCGGCGGTAAAGTTAAATCGTTTGATGCCACCGAAGCTAAAAAGGTCCTCGGTGTTGTCGATGTCATTCGTCTCAAGGACCGAAGCTTTCCAGTCAACGTAAAGCCGATGTCTGGTGTCGCGGTGTTAGCGACTAATACATGGGCCGCTATCGAAGGGCGTAAGAAATTAAAAATTGAATGGGATCATGGCGCAAACGTGACTCATGATTCTGAAGCCTACAAAAAAGAGTTAATCAAAAAGGTTGCCAGCAAAGGTAAAGAAGCGCGGGTAGAGGGCGACGTGTACGCGCATAAATTTGACAGTAGCAAAACCATTGAAGCAACCTACACGGTGCCGTATCACCATCACATGTCAATGGAAACACCAGCCGCAACGGCGGTGATTGACGGCGACCACTGTCGCGTATGGAGCGGCACACAAGCGCCACAATGGGGCAAGACCTTAGTTCTAGAGGAGCTAGGCCTAGACCCAAAAACTGATTATGACAAGGTCGAATTCAACACCACCTTGATGGGCGGCGCCTTTGGTCGCAAAAGTAAAAACGATTTCACCATTGAGGCGGTTGAACTTGCCAAAGCGTCAGGCAAGCCGGTTAAAGTGGTTTGGAGTCGAGAAGATGATGTTAAGCATGGTTTCTATCATTCAACCGCAGCAAACTATATTAAAGCCGAGTTAACCGACGACAACCGAAGTGACCATTGGATTCAGCGCGTGGTGGCACCGCCAATCGCTTGGATTTTCAATGATAAAACCACGCACTTAACCGATGGTGATTTATCCCTCGGCTTTGCTGATATTCCGTTTGACATCAAGAACCTGAGCTGCGAGACCCCAGAAGTCACCACCCATGTGAGAACCGGCTGGCTTCGCTCGGTTGGCAACATTAACAACGCCTTCGCACTCGGTTCATTCGTTGATGAGCTGGCAAGCAAAGCCGGTATTAGCACACAACAAATGTGGATAAATCTGCTTGGCGAAGACCGCACCGTTGACCCTCGAACTGAGGGTTTTAAAGGCTACACACACTATGGCCAAGGCGACAACAAAGACTACCATCTACAAATTGCACGCTTTAAAGGTGTGCTGCAAGAGGTTGTCGCCAAGAGTGGTGCCGACGACAAATTACCTGAAGGTCAAGGCTGGGGAATCAGTGTCGCCGCGAGCTTTAATTCCTACGCCGCAGCGGCCACCAAAGTCAGCGTCGCGGATGGCAAGGTAACGGTATTGGAGATGCACACCGCAATTGATTGCGGTTTGGTTATCACCCCCGACCGAGTTCGCTCGCAAATGGAAGGCGCTATGATCATGGGCTTATCGATGGCGATGGAAAGTGAGATCACCATCAAAGACGGAGCGGTGGTACAGAACAATTTCTACGACTACCCTGTTTCGCGTATGCCTCAGGTGCCGGATCTGCACGTTTATTTGGTCACATCTGACCATGCCCCTGGCGGCGTTGGCGAACCAGGTTTACCACCGATTTTACCGAGTATTACCAATGCAATTTATCATGCGTCAGGAACTCGAATTCGTGACTTACCGATCAAAAAGACTCTAAAAGTCTAAATACCTTCAAATCTATTTGATGCTAAAAAGCCTATTTAAAATTAGCTAAACAGGCTTTTTACATCGTAAATGAAGCAGTAATAGATAGGCAGCTCAACTATGAAAAAAATAGCAATACTATTGGCCATCGGACTATTCGGCTGGTATATCAACCTACCCGATGACATGCCTAGAGCCAGCCTAGACCAATATAAAAAGGCACGATTGGTTGATGAATATGTTGAGGTCGGTGGCCCCTGCAGGCAAGACAAGTGCTTGATAGTGTACGTAGCACCCTGGTGCCCCTCGTGTAAATCTCTTACGCCAATGATCAACGAGTTAGTAAAAAGCGCAAGCGACGACGGTATCAAAGCGACTGTGGTAATCGGCAATGATGCCATGAAGAAGGTTCTAGCCTACAGTAAGCGCTACGACGCACCGATTTTAGCCGACGCCAACGGAGCGTTCTTTAATCAAATTGGTGCAAAAGGCGTGCCCTACTTCGTGGTCACGGACAGCAATGGTAAGCGCATGTCAGAAATGTCCGGCGGTTACCATAGCGTAGATCAAATGCGAACTCAGCTAGACCTATAGTCGATCGCATTCGAGCCGATGGCTAACGTAGAACCGCCATGCATCCGGCTTAGATGCTAAAGTATTTAAGTCGAGGGTGACTAGCATCACCCTCGAAGTCATATTTAGGCTTTCTTTATGAGGCTTAAAATGAACAGTAGAATAATGGCTCCAATCGAGCCTGAAATTATCTGGTTGACTAAAGCGTTGCCAGTAATATTCAACATGCCTCCTAATAAATAACCCGCAACTACCCCACCAATAATGCCGACAATTATCGTGCCAATAAGGCCATAACCGTTAGGGATAACCATGCTTGCTAACCAGCCTGCGACAGCACCTATAACAACTAAAATTAATATTGCTTCCATAACATTTCCTCCTAATTTAAATAGATCTACACCATATCAGCAACAAACTGTTTGAAGTGTAATCTTTAGTTACAGCCTGTCGATGCATGTAAAAGGTCTAAGGGCATACAAAGAACTCATTTCAGTGCGCTCAGTTCACCAACAACCAGCAATTAAGTAAGAACCGAGCCGACTCGTGATACAAGATCGAAAAACTGATTACCTGACCCAAACCCATAAGGTTTACAGGTCGCGGTTATGGCAGTCCCGGTAGTTTCGTCGATAGCTTGATATAAATTGATTATGGTTGAATTAGTAAAGTGTTAATATATTGAACTATTGATATCGAGGTAATCAAAAATGTCAGAAGCATTTAAAATGTTGTTGGAAAACATCGAGCAATTAAGCACTAAAGAAAAAGCATTGGCTGCTCATTGCCTTTTATCATCAATGGATTCTGAAAACGCACCCGATGTTGATAAAGACTGGCTATCTTTGGCTGAGTCACGAAGTGCCGATATAGAGTCTGGTGCAGTGAAAGTCATTTCTTGGGATGAAATTAAAAACGATATCGTGAGCTAGATGCTACCAATATTTTTCCACCCAGATACTAAAGTTGAAGTTAAAGAGTCATTTACATGGTATCAGTTGCAATCTAAAGGTTTGGGACATGAGTTTGTTCAAGAGCTAGATGAGGCTTTCAATTCTATCCAGTCTCTTCCTTCTACCTGGCCTAAATTTGGACAAAGTCATCGACGATTTATTCTTGCTCGTTTTCCTTTTTCAATTATCTATAAAGTTCGAGATAACTCAGAAATTTATGTAGTTGCTGTGATGCATAATCATCGTAAACCAGAGTATTGGAATGAACGCAGCTAACAAGGCGCGTCACAAGGAAAATCACCCGCTTGCTAGCGACCAAAGCACTCGTATTTTCCCGTTAACAGATAGCTCGACGACCATAACTAGTTTTCATATAAATCAAAATGTTAGATTGTTTATTGCGATTTGGTCCGCGTAATTACGCTATGTACATAATCAGATATCCCCAGTTTGCCAATTAACTAACGCCGTAGCTCAACTTGATTATCGGAGCGTTTAGCTCGATCCGCGTATGAACCTGCTAATCCTCGTAAAAGTCTCGACGTTCTTGGGTGTGACATCTGAAGCGCTTCGGCTGTACTCACATACTGTTGTTCCAGCGCACGCTCTTGCGCTCCGCCTTCGTGCATCGCTTTCGTGACGCCCCCTCTGGAATTGTAAGCTCCTAAGTCAATTCCTGTCTCGATCGCGTCAGAACCAACAGTTTCGATGAGGTCTCTTATCACTTCATGCGGCCACAGGCCATCTGTGCCACTAGGCGATGTTGCAAGAAGTTGGCCGATTTGTTGATCGCCAATCACACTCCTTCCATTACGTTTGAAGAGGATACGAGCACTATTCACCCACTCGGTTAAAATTCCTGCATTAATTTCATCATCGTCTCTCCCTGGAATGGATTTAAATATATCCAATAATGCATCGGCAGGCTTCCAACTATGTTTCTTTTCCTCTTCGCTAATTTCAGCTTCAAAATCAGCTTCTTTTTCTGCCCTTGTTACTGCCTCATCCTTAGACTTATACAGCATGCCAACGAGCTGAACAAAGCAATTACTGGGACACCCAGATTAAGAGAAAGCTTATCGTACAAAATTTTCTATAATATGACTTCTGTATTTCAGTAATTTTCGAATGAAACCAAATA
>JAFMHC010000296.1 GCA_017854775.1 Gammaproteobacteria bacterium
TATTGGCGCCTCGCCATACAAGTAAATCACCTCATTTCGAACCGACAAATAGACACCCCTTGGTAAGGTTAGCTCACTGCGAAAGCGTTGCAATTCCATATCCACTTCGAGAGATCGAAATGGAATTGTACGAAATTCCAATAACTCTCGATCAATACCGTAAGCCTCGAGCGCACCGTATGGCGCTTTTGCATCAGGGTCCTTGAGCCCTTCGACGACCACCCGTCCACTTTTCCAGTAAATATCTGTCGCAGCGATGCCAGGTGCCTGCCTAAGATAGTATTCAACTGTAGAGAGCTTATTGTTATGAGTAAACCATTGATAAACAAAGTAAAGTAATACTAAACCTATAATAATAAACGGAATGCTATTTCGCCGTGATGAGCGATTCTTACCCGATTCATTGTCCTTGAGCCGCGATTGCATCAACGGCCGAAGAATATCCTCTACACCGTCAAACTGATCAATGCTTCCATCGAATTCGGCAATTGGCACCGCGTAGTCAGTGCGTATTTTATAAAGAGCGCTGTACAACTCACCTTTTAGATCTTCAGGGGCGTCGCCGAGTATCACGCATGCCAGCATCGTTTTAGGGCCATGCGCTACCCACACATTATGATCACCAACCTTAAAGTCAGTGAGCATTGCACTGCGGTCTTGTGAAAAAGAATCTTGCACGAAACTTTGAATCGCCGATGCCATTGCACTAACGGCGTCACCATCAAGGCTCTGGGTGTCCGGCGCAGTAATTTCGTAGATTTGCATGCCCGACTCTCGTTCAATCAGATAAACATGCTCGACTCGATATAACAGTGATTGCCGCAGGGCAAGTTCACCGTAAGGAATGCCAGTGCGAATTGATTGTATGCGAGTTTTAATACCTTCGACCGAGGTTGCCGACTCGACGGTACGGTTAATAGTAACCAACATAGACGATATAGCCTGTGATATCGCTCGGGCTATAGAAGGCGCCATAACAGGGTATAGAATTTCAGCGTATTCTTTTGGCTCGGATCGAATCGCTTGCTTTAACGTTAAGGAAAAAGGTTCTTGTAACGACGCCACTAGATCACTGCTATCGGCGTGACGAATTGCCGGAGCAAGCACTTCAGAGACATCTCGAGTTCGACTCTCGATGTCTTCTATACGTTGCTTCAATGCCGCTAATTGCCCAGCATTCTCACCGGCCAAGATCTCCCGCAGCTCATCGATCTGGGCCTGCTCGTCGTTGTCACTTAGTTTGTCGATTTTACTCATAGCAATAAGCGCTCGCTATTGGCAGGATGACTAACTACCGCGTAGCTTGAGAGCCACTTCATCAAGCATCAGCGCTAAAGACTGACGCCCAACTTTATCATGTTGCAAGTCTTCTTTTTGTTGATCAATTTGCGCTGTTAGTTCGGCCTGAGTGGCGAGGGCACGGTCCTGCAGATCTTGAAGGCTTTCTTCTAATGAGCTTCTAACCGCTGCCAAGTCTTGATTAGCCTGGTCCTCCATCGAGGTAATCGCCAGTTGCAACGCCGATTCCGCATCACGCAAGTTAGCTTGCAAGCTAAGTAATTCAGTATCACGGGCCGACTTCTCTTGCACTATTTGGGTGTCCAAACGAGCTAACGACTCATTTACAGCCTTATCCATACCGCCCATTTTATCGATTAGCTTGTCTTTTAGTTGGTCCACATCAGCTTCTAATCTTGATTCAAGTTCAGCGAATCGTTGCTCAAAACTGGCAACGTATTTACCAAATAGAATATCCCTTACTTTTTCTATGTCACCCAAGCCTGGGTTAATTACTTCAGCGGATGGTCGTTTCTTTTTCTCAGACATAAAAAGCTCTTAATGTATCGTGTAAAGCCGTCGCGACTGTGACGGCTGCTATTACAGTAGCGCTAACATTCTATCAAACATTATTGTCGCTACTTAGGTATCTAAGCATAACCCTGCGCAAAAGAGAAATGCCTAACAATTTCAAAACTACGTTGAAACCAAGAATTGCGCGATTACCTCAGGGTAATAGTGCTATTGCGCGCTGTTTTTAGCAAACCAATTCGCCAAACTAACTTAGTCAGAAAATAGCGACACTATGGGCTTCACTTAACATTCTCAAGACGGTAGCCGTGGCGATAGACCGACGTTATTTGCCAGTCACTTTGCTCATCTAACTTCAGCTTACTTCGCAGACGACTAACGTGAGTATCAACTGTTCGGGTGTTCAGTTGTGAGCTGGTTCCCCAAACCATTTCCAATAAATGCCCACGAGAGATCACTCGACCCAAGTTTTTGAACATAAATAAGGTCAATTCGTATTCTTTTTGCGTCATGTCGACAACCTCATCATCAAGTGTCACGTGCCTCAGGCGCGTATCAATTTTGTAGGGAGGAAAGATATAGTTATCTGACGTGTTCTCGTCACCAAAACCCATGCGGCGGGCAATAGCATTGACTCTCGCCATGGTTTCGTTGTGACGAACAGGTTTAGTCATGTAGTCATCTGCTCCGGCTTCCAAGGCCTGAACAATGTCTTCTTCAGAATCACGCTGAGTGATGAACACCACCGGCACAACTGAGTCTACATGCGCGCGTATGTGTCGTAATACCTCGATTCCTGACAGCTTTGGCACCATCCAATCGAGTAAGGCCAGATCATAACTGTCTTTCTTATAAGCCCTAATAAATGCATTTCCATCTCGGAACACATCGCAATTATGATTCGTTTCTTCGAGCCAAGCGACCAGTAGATCGGCTTGATCCTGATCGTCTTCTAAAATGACAATTCGCATATTTTCCTTTTTTTTCGAGCCCAACGGGCCGCCGTATTTATGTTCAAATGATCGGTCAATATTTACAGCTCAGAAACACAGAGTGCTTGGACTCACCGGTTTGCACTCTGTTGACTGAACTCTTTTAATTAAAAATAAGCTGTAGCATCGTGTGCAGGCCGACACGGCGATTTCAATGCTGTCCTAAAACTGCAACGAACTCAACCCATGTGCCACGCAATTAGCTTATCCGGTTAGTATAAAAAACCTTGCCTTATCAACAATGTAAAGACTAGTGAGTAAAAAAGCAAATTCGAAACTGTTAGAGGCGATTCTAAAGTTATGCTAACGTGTCCATGTTCTAACCATAGACTACCAACTAACGATATTAAATCGAGTACTTAGCGCTATAATTGACCAATAACTTACTCCATCTCCAAAAACAAATCATGCCTGAATCACAGCAACTACTCATCGGCGGCAACGGCCAGCAAACTGTCTTTATGAATGCCAGTATGGCGAACCGTCACGGCATGGTAGCGGGTGCAACCGGCACAGGTAAAACTGTCACATTGCAAATTTTAGCGGAGAATTTTTCCAAAATCGGTGTTCCAGTGTTTCTCGCTGATGTAAAAGGCGATGTTTCTGGTATCGGCAAAGCCGCCAAGCCACATCCTAAAATTACTGAACGCATTGATACTATTGGTATTGACGGCTATCAAATGAACCCAAACCCGGTTGTGTTCTGGGATCTATTTGCTAAAAAAGGCCACCCGATTCGCACCACGGTGAGCGAAATTGGCCCGCTTCTGCTGGCTAACTTGCTTGAGCTAAATGACATACAGACCGGTATTTTGTACTCGTGTTTTAAAATAGCTGACGATCAAGGCATGCTGATTCTTGACCTGAAAGACCTACGCTCAATGCTGATTTGGATGGGTGAAAATCGCGCCACATTAAAATCGGAATACGGCAACATATCAACCGCCAGCATTGGCGCTATTCAGCGTGGTCTTCTAGTTCTTGATGAACAGGGGGCCGAGTTTCTATTAGGCGAGCCTGCTATTGAATTACAGGATTTGATGAGCCATGACTTCTCTGGTCGAGGCGTTATCAATATCCTCGATGCCAGTAAGCTTATTCAAAGTTCACCAAAGCTCTATTCCACCTTTCTGCTATGGCTGCTGTCCGAGTTGTTCGAGACCTTACCCGAGGTTGGCGACGCAGAGAAGCCGAAATTTGTAATGTTTTTCGATGAAGCTCATTTGCTGTTTAACGACGCGCCTAAAGTACTGATCAATAAAATCGAGCAAGTTGTTCGTTTGATTCGGTCAAAAGGGGTCGGCATATATTTTGTCTCGCAAAGCCCATTGGATATCCCAGAAGAAATACTCGGTCAACTCGGCCTAAAAATACAACACGCCCTCAGAGCGTTCACCCCTAAAGATCAAAAAGCAGTGCGCACGGTGGCCGGCACATTTAGAGCTAACCCAAATATTGATACCGGCACTGTGATTACTCAGCTAGGTGTCGGCGAAGCGCTGGTAAGTACGCTTAATCACGAAGGCATACCGACTCAAGTTGAGCGGATTTTAATTCGGCCACCAGAATCACGAATTGGCCCGATGAGTAGTGCTGAACGGCAAGAACAAATTAGTCGCTCACCCTATAGAGGGCGCTACGACACGCCTTTAGACCGTGAATCGGCCTATGAAATGCTGATTAAACGTGCTGAAAAAAATGCCGCTCAGGAACAAGCCATAGAAAAAGAAGAGCAAGCGCGCGAAGCTGCCGAAAAAGCCGCTCGACCTAGTCGACGCTCAAGCAGACAAAGCCCAACCGAGGCGTTTATCTCCAGTGCCGCCCGCTCAATTGGCTCACAATTAGGGCGTCGTGTTATTCGTGGAATTTTGGGGTCATTATTTAAGGGATAGAGCGCTGATCAGCACATCACCCTAAAACTACCTAATTATCA
>JAFMHC010000297.1 GCA_017854775.1 Gammaproteobacteria bacterium
ATCATTCCCGCCCCTATCGCGTTGTTCGATTGTCGGCAAACGCTTCATTTCTTACCATTGTTGGGGTTTTTTGAGACCAACGTTTAAATGACCTTCGGAAGTTTGCGGCATCACTAAAACCCAGTAATGCAGCTATTTCATTAACCGTTAACTGGGTGCTAGTTAAATATTCATTTGCAAGCTTATTTCTAACTTGGTCAAGCAATTGTTGGAACTTATAGCCCTCTTTAGCTAGGCGACGCTGCAGGGTGCTTTCGCTCATGTGTAATTGGTTTGCAACACGCATACTATTTGGGAATTCTGTTCCTGACTGTAAGAGAACTTCTTGTACTCGTTCGCTTACCATCCCTCTATGAGTGTCTCTGGACAGTAACCTGTCGCACTCTCTTCGAAAAATATCTCTGGCAACAGGGTTAGCGGTAGCGATACCTAATTCTAGGTCGGCCTGATCAAAACTCATCACACTTCGGGTGCTACTGAACTTTACCTTTGCACCAAATAATTGTTGGTAAGGGGCCTCGTCGTAGGGGGCATCATAGTCAAACTCTAAATGTACTGATGTTTTGCCCTTAGGAATCAAGGTATTTCCACTGCGCATAATTGCGGCATAAAGAAGCTCTACGTAAAAGCGTTTCAACTCATCGGGTAAATGTGGTGCTTTAATCAAGACTTCAACACGACTTTCCCGTGACAACACTTTTACATCTAAGCTTGGAAGTAACGCCTTGTTATATCGCACCATTAACCTTAGTGCGTCACCGATGGTGGTGCTGGTGATGATGGCATACCCAAAAATGCCCTGAGATGAGATGTCCATGCTCGAGCCAACCAATAAACCAAGTTGACGATCAGTACTCACTTGTAAGGCATTTGTTGAGATTGTATCGAGTTGTTGGGCGGTTAAATTTAGCTCGCCTTCTAGATCAACCTCGCTAACACCTGAATTATTGAAAACAAGACTTACATCTAGTTTTCGTGCTTTCAAAACGTTAAGTAGTGTCTTTAGATAAAATGAATGCATTTTTTGAAGCTAAATAATAAGAATAAGTTGACGGTATTTGACACTGTTATTGACGGTATTTAACCTCTTGGTTTGGATGCGCTCTACTATAATCGTTTTCGATATTTTTGTAAGCTGACAAACATAAAAGGTAATCATTGTGCCAACCTATAAAGCCCCTTTAAGAGACATTAAATTTTTAATGAGAGACGTATTAGATTATGTTCCTCATTATGAATCCTTAGCCAATGGGGCAGACGCTACCCCAGATATGGTCGACGCCATTTTAGATGGTATTGCCACCCTTGGTGAAGAGGTGTTGGCACCATTAAATTTGTCTGGTGACGAAGAAGGTTGTCATTTTAATGATGGCGAGGTGACGACACCAAAGGGTTTTAAAGAAGCGTATAAGGACTATATCGATGGTGGTTGGCAGGGTTTATCTTTCCCTGAAGAGTACGGTGGTCAAAATCTACCTACCTCAATCAATTTGATAAAAGCAGAGATTACGGGTAGCGCAAACTGGTCGTTTTCGATGTACCCAGGGCTCAGTATGGGGTGTATAAATACCGTATTAGAATACGGTTCTGACCTACAGAAAAAACAATTCATGGCACCACTGGTAAGTGGCGAGTGGAGTGGCACCATGTGTCTTACTGAACCACAATGTGGAACAGACCTCGCACAAATAACCACAAAAGCCGAACTAAACGAAGAGGACGGAAGTTATCGGTTGACTGGCACCAAGATATTTATTTCGGCTGGCGAACATGATTTAACAGAAAATATTATCCATATTGTTTTGGCTCGTATTCCTGGCGCGCCTAAGGGAACAAGAGGGATTTCATTATTTATCGTTCCAAAGGTGAATGTTGACGATGATGGCCAGTTAGGAGACAGAAATTCTGTACGTTGTGGCTCAATAGAACACAAAATGGGTATTCGAGCGTCTTCAACCGCGGTGTTAAATTTTGATGGCGCTACCGGTTACCTGATTGGCAAAGAGAATGAAGGTTTAGAGGCGATGTTCACGTTCATGAATACCGCGAGAATAGGCACAGCGTTGCAAGGTGTTTGTCACGCTGAAGCATCATTTCAAGGTTCACTCGCTTATGCCAAAGAGCGTCGATCTATGCGTGCTTTATCTGGTAAGAAACAACCGGACTCGTCTGCCGATGCAATTATCTGGCATCCAGATGTTCGCCGTATGTTACTAACCCAACGTGCAATCGCCGAAGGTGGTAGAGCGATGGTTCTTCATGCTGCAAAAATCGCTGATAAGATGTTTAATGCGACCGTCGCGGGTGATGATAAAAAGCAGCAAGCCTATGATGATGAGTTAGGGTTTTATACGCCTATCCTCAAGGGCTTTCTTACTGAATTAGGATTAGAATCGGCAAACCTAGGTATGCAAGTGTTCGGTGGGCACGGCTATATTCATGAGCATGGAATGGAGCAAATCGCTCGTGACGCTAGAATTGCAACTCTCTATGAGGGCACTACAGGCATACAAAGCTTAGATTTATTAGGGCGCAAAGTTCTGATGACAAACAAAGGGCAATCGATTCGTGACTTTAGCAAAGTGATTTTTTCATTCGCTAAGTCTCACTTACTTTCGCGAGGCCCTGTTGGTAGTATGGCTCGCACTTTATGCAAACGTGCAGTCGAGTGGAACATCATGACGCTACGCATAATGCTCGGCGCGTCGAAGGATAAAGAGATGGTCGGGTCAGCTTCAGTGGACTATCTGATGTACTCAGGTTATCTGATGATGGCTTACTTTTGGGCCTTACAAGCTGAGAAATCAGTGGCATTAATTGAAAGCGGTAAAGGTGAAGAATCGAATGAGTTCTACAGATCAAAAATTCAAACTGCGGAGTTTTATTTTGATCGCTTACTTCCACGCGCATCTGCTCATAAAAAGTCTGCAGTGTCGTCGACAAAATCATTGATGCAAATGGACAATGAGCATTTCAATTTTTTATAGAATAAGGGGGTAGGCATTGAGTCAAAATTGAATCAGCTGTGCATTGCTACCGCTGGTTCCCAATACTTGCAGTTGGCATGCCCCCCACTTTGCCGGTAATTGATACTCCGAGCCTGCCGTGTAGTTAAATTCTTCAAACCGTCTGTCGCACCTCAGTTTGAGGGTGTTTAGCTCGCTCTCGACATCAGCAAACTTAAAATTCCGTTTCAACATGGGTAAAAACATATAGCCGTTATCGCCAATCGATATTAATCGTGCGAACTCTTGGTCGTTGTCAATATTCTCCCTGATCTGCGTTATTTTATCTCCGAATAAGTCCCACAGGCGAGAGCGCTGAGCCGAGTTAAGCTTGCGTCGGGCGTTGTTATAAGCTTCAAGCGCCTCTCCTTGATAACCTGCTTCGAGCAATAGGCCGATCAACTCTTGATCGATAATCGTTCCGTTTTCTGCCACTATGCCTCGGTCGTTTGATAATATTCGCTCTCGTATGGCGTAAATTTGAGCATCGCGATCAAGGAATTTTTTGGCCAATTGGTATCGGCGACGCGATATGAATTCATACGCCAAAGCACCGCCATGTCTTATTTTTAACAACTTCTTCAGTAACTTTTCTAACCGTTTTTGATTGGGCTGTGGTTTAGCAAGTTCTTCGCCAAACTGCTTGTTGAGTTTATTAAACAGGGTGGTGGAAACCCGACCTGATCGTTGGCCGTATGCAATATCAAAACCCCTTCGTTCACGCACCAAGGAGTCAACCGGCTCGCCGTCAAGTGTAGCCGGCTCAAAATCTAAGAACGTCGTCCACTTGATGATGGTGTCACTAAAAGCCGCATTATTGATTTGCTCAATCATCGGCTGCGACACGGTGCCGTCTTTGTTAACGATATAAGATATCCACACTCGTGCGGTTCTCGCCATCCTTGCCTCAGCAGCTGGGTAACTGGAAAAAGTTTTACTAGAACCTTCGATAAACTTAACCTCTGTAAATTCTTCTGCGTATGCAATAGATGAAATTGAAAATATCACCAGTACACAATAGATACTTAGCCTTAGCTTATTCATAAAACAACTCCATAGTTAGACGCAGTGCGTCTTATTATCCTGTTCGGCCGCAGTAACTTACGACAGTTTGACTTAATGTTTTTGCATGTCGCGATTTGTATTAATGATCGGTAGCAATTCAATCTGAAAGGTCATCTCACAAGGTGTGCCAGAGCAAAGTGCCGGATCAAATTCAATATCACTTATCACTTGAGACATAAACCAAACCACATCGGTTGGCAGCCACTGATCTTGGTCAACCGGAGAGCGAACATTAGTGGCGCTTCCGTCAATGCTGATATCGGCCAGCAAAAAACCATTGGTAACACGGCCATACCAGCGGTATTTTTCAACATAAGGTTTAATTATTGTTCTTATACCCTTTTTAGGGTGCGGCGGGTCATCACTTTCGCTGAGATTTACATAAGGTTCGCGAACTATCTGCTTTTCCTTGTCGGAAAGTCGGGCATAGCGTTTACTTAAGGATATCGGCGAGGTGTAAATCTGCTGACGAAACTTGGTGCCTTGTATTTTATCTCCATACAGATGGTAGCTGCGTGCTTCAACCGTTGTGACGATTAGAGTAATGGATATAAAGAAAAAGAAAATTAACGTTTTTTGCATGCTAACTCGAGGCTTTTAAGGCCGTGCCATGATAAACAGTTTCAGCGAATAATTAAAGTTATGGTGTCTGCCATAC
>JAFMHC010000298.1 GCA_017854775.1 Gammaproteobacteria bacterium
GTTACGTCCCGCCAATGAAAAAGCGGCGCTCGCTACCTTTTTTATTGGTGCATTTGGATTTATCGTTGGCGTAGTGTGGATAGGATCGCGCGCGAGCATTTCAGCGCTCATGCAATTGCCCATCACACCTGAAATTACCGGGCTGGTGGAATTATATGAAGTCCGATATGAAACTCTCTTAACCGTTATACGGTTTACCACGCTCATTCTATCCGTGCTGTTCATTTGGTTGTCGTTAACAGGGCGCTCTAACTACCCACGTTGGATGGCTATTTTTAACCCAATCTTATTAATCATCGCCAGTTTTATTATTTATGTTATTGCTCCCGGGCTCGGTAAACACCTAATGCCCATCGCGCTAAACGTAGCTTTTTTCATCTTCTTTTCACTTTCACTTATCCATGCACGTAAGTGCAACGATAAAGGAGAATAATCATGTCAGTTTCGAAACTAATAAAATCGATATTGTGTTATCTGGGAGTCATCATCCTTGTATTGGTCGCCGGGCTATTCTGGCTTACCGCCAACGATAGAGCGATTGATTATGACGTAAGTATACAAGGCCTTGATATACCGACTTTTGAAGAGCAAACCATCGATTTCGTACCGACTTACGATAAAGCTAAGACCATTCCATTTACCGCTAGCGCGGTGATTGATATTGATGGCGATGGCGTCGAAGAGGTGTTTCTCGGTGGCGGTATACATCAACAAGACGCGTTTTATAAATTTCAAGGTGGGACGTTTGTAGATATTACCGGCCAGACAGGTTGGACTAAGAATACGCCTGACAAAACCTTTGGCTCTGTAGCGCTTGACCTTGATCACGATGGCGATACCGATATGCTAATCGCACGGCAATCTGGCGTATGGCGTTATGATAATACCGGCGGAAAGTTTACTGGTGTAAAGTTAGCTCTAAAGCTTGATGCAAAAACTGTACCACTTTCAGTTGCCGTGAGCGACCTTAATCGCGATGGTAAATTCGATATGTTCGTAGCTGGGTATATCGCGCGTAAGCACGTTGAGGGTGAAACCATCTTTAACCAAGTGTATGGCGGAGTCAGCGCACTCTACCTTAACAAGGGTAACAACCAGTTTGAGAATATATCGAAAACATCTGGCGTCGATTACCAACACAACACCTTTCAAGCTGTGTTTATTGACATTGATGGTGACAGCTTGGAAGACCTGGTTGTTGCACACGATACCGGAACGGTTAAAACATGGAAGAACCTCGGCAACCTGAAATTCAAAGACATGCCGAACCCCACCAGCGACTACTTCTCCTACCCAATGGGCATCGGTGTAACGGATTATAATAACGATGGTCGTCCCGATTTTTTCTTCTCGAATGTTGGCAGTACCACACCTGATGCGATTGTTCGAGGTGATCTACGTGAAGATCAAGTTTTGAGCAAGAAGTGGATTATGTTTGAGAACCAAGGCGGCTTCAAATTCGAAGACGTCGCAGAAAAAGCCAAACTGGCTGATTATGAATTTTCGTGGGGTGCGCTGTTTGAAGATTTCAATCTTGATGGCCGCGATGACCTTGTAGTTTCTGAAAATTATGTTGGGTTTCCTACTCACATATTATCGGCATGGCGTTTAGATGGTCGATTTATGTTGCAAAACGACAAAGGCGAGTTTGCCGCGGCCGGCAAGCAAGCAGGCATCCAGAACCGATTATTTGGCATCAGCCCGATCACCGCAGACTTCAATCAAGACGGCTATCCTGATGTGATTCACGTCAACTTGATGGGGCCTCAAAAAGTGTTTTTAAGTAAAGGCGGTAATGCTAATTACTTAAAGATCAAATTACCGAATAACGTCTCGTCAGTCGGTGCGAAGGTAATGGTGCAGTTAGATGATGGTGCCCATCTCCATAACACCTTCGTAGTCGGTGAAGGCTTGTGTTCGGATCAAACGCATATTTTAACCTTTGGTTTAGGTAAGCAAAAAGCCAAATCGGTAACGGTTCGTTATCTCGATGGGAGAGTCGCCAATGACTCTGGATCTTTTGTTAATCAGCAGCTCAGCCTTTAACAACGCAAACGGAGAATCTTCATGAAAACAAACCCGCTAATAACCTATCCGCTATGGGCTCTAGTGATATTTGGCTTTGCCAGTGTCGGCAAAGTCAGTATTGACAATATGAACGGTCTAGCGTGCCCCAATTTATTGTTTATGCCGGTGTGTTACATTGTTAGTGTCGCCTACGGGTTGATGCTGGGCTCGCTAATCATTAACCACAATGGGTGCAAGCATCATTTCTTTTGTGCTGGTTGGGGCATCGCCTTCGTTATTGCGCTGTTTGCCTCGCTGGCTGAATTATTTGGGGGTGGTGGTATATGCCCATCAACCAGTGGCGGATTAAGGGCCGGTGAAGCCGCAGGTATCCCGTTGTGCTACATCTCACTGGCAATTTTGATGGTGATTCTAGTGCTCTTCATAAAAGGCCCTTATAAGGCGGCGTGTGATGCGCAAAACTAATCTCGTTTATTGTGGCTCTTTATGATCACTTTACCGCAACACACCTTAATTCAACTAATTTGGTTTGCGCCAGGAAGAACAACATGAAATTTACTGTACTAGTCGTCATTGCCACGCTTATCTTGCCAACTCTCGCGTCCGCGCAAGTTGACGGAGTAAGTTATTCCTGGGAGGAGAAGAAAAACAAAGAAGGTATTGTGATTCAAACCAGCCCAGTAGCAAATTCAAATTTTAGAGCGGTGCGAGGAGAAATGCTGGTTAAAGCCAGCGTATCGAGCCTGGTTGCATTGGTCGAAGATATAGAAAATTGTCCTAATTGGGCGGATTTGTGCAAAGAAGCGAGAGTCGAAAAGCGCATCTCTGAGACCGAAAGCTACGCTTATATCTATAATGATATTCCGTTTCCGGTCACCGATCGGGACGTGTATGTACACGTTGTTTGGACGCATGACCTTGAATCCCAGAAGGTCACCATGACCAGTGTTGCGGCCGAAGGCGGAACGCCTGAATCGAAGGCGGTGAGAATTCAGAAAGCCATATCTCAATGGCATTTCACGCCGAACAGTGATGGGACGGTCAAGGTAGAAAACTTTGCACACATAGATCCTAATGGCCCCACACCAGCGTGGGTTACTAACATGATGTTGGTGTCTTCACCATACAAATCAATGTCGAAAATGCGCGAGATTGTCGAGGCTGGAGACTATGCCGACGTCAAGGTCCCGTTTCTGGACAAGTTTGAGCAGCCTTCAAGTGACTAATCAAACGAAGTGATTTGTCCGACGAGCTATTTACTAAAAAAAGTTGCTGACGATCTTCTACGTCACCATTCTGGTGGCCTGCAATTGCACATTGAAAGCATAAGAGAGCGAGGCTCCAGCTCTATTTGCGACTGCGCGCTTGCTTGAGATTGTCAAACTTATTGCGTTTGCGGTTAGATGTTAACTTGGTAATACGGTCTAGAGGACTACTAGAGGACTTACCATAGTTAGGCAGGTGAGCGGTGTCGCTTGATTTAATTACTCCTTTGTTGGAATTTCTTCCAGTAGCGTAATGATAGCGCGGTTATTGTTTAGTTTGGCTAAGTCAATGAGATAGCTTTTTTCCAGCTCCTGCATCGGTTGATTGCCCAATAAGTCTTTAACCAACTGTTCTTCGCCATTTACGATGGAAGTTTTTAAGGCCGCAAAGTTGGCGATACCGCGCATGTTTTGATTGGTCATATTGGGTACCATTAATTATGCTTCGTTATTTAAGTGAATGCTTATTGTAAGTGCTCACACTAGGTCCGCGTATGCTGCAATGCAAGTGTCTAGGCAAACTTATCACTTACACTATAATCAATAAGTCCATAAAGCGGCGTATTGGCGTGGTATCAAGCGAGTCTTGTTCTTTGCTAAGAAAGTTAACGTGTCATCATATTCCTCTGCAATGACACAAATCGGTCAGCTGATGGTGTTTGTCGGTCAAGAGCGGGGGCTTTGCGATATAGTGTTAACAATGTATTAATGGCAATGTATAGGTGGTTTTATGGATGCAAAATTTTGGCATAATCGGTGGGCGACTAATGATATTGCTTGGCATGAACGCTCAGGTAATAGATTACTAGTAGAGCACTTCAAGGCATTGAACCTTGAGTCTTTAGACCGCATATTTGTACCACTCTGCGGTAAAACAAGAGATATTGCTTGGCTACTAGGGCAGGGCTACAAAGTGGTTGCTGTTGAACTTAGTGAGATGGCCGTAAAAGCGCTCTTCGAGCAACTTGGGGTCAAACCCGACGTTACCCAGAACGGGTCCCTGAAACGTTATAGCACTTCTGATTTGGATGTTTTTGTTGGCGATTTCTTTGCTCTTTCGTCTGCGGTTCTGGGCTCTGTTGATGCTGTTTTTGATCGAGCGGCCTTGGTCGCATTACCGATGGGAATGCGTATTGAATACACTCAGCATTTAGCCAAAGTTACCGAAAACGCTGAGCAGTTATTGATCGTTTTTGAATACCAACAAACGCTGATGGGCGGACCGCCGTTTTCAATTTCGGCCGATGAAATTAATTTGCACTATAAAAAACACTACGCAGTATCACAATTAAGTAGTGTTGATGTAAGCGGTCAACTGCGTGGAGATTTTGCCGCACAGGAGAACGCGTATTTGTTGCGACCGACAGCTGTAGCAACAATGCCTTATTCGACTAAGTGAGATTGATCGGGGGAACTGCTTAACAATTTT
>JAFMHC010000056.1 GCA_017854775.1 Gammaproteobacteria bacterium
AATAGGCCGGGATTTGCTTTGGCTATTGACACCGGTTGGCTAATGGGTGACACCTGGCACCTTTTTCGGTGACACGATGTTAATTATCTCCGCCGTAGAATTTGCAGCGATTATTCGCTCTAGAGAACTTCATTTATCGTATCTTAGAACAAGACGAGTTGTTGCTTTGCCACTGCATAGTTTGATACCTTAGACTAAATGGACATTTGCTGATTTTGGGGAATCAACAAAACATGGAACAATCTAAAGTGTGTGCGACCACGTCACGAAGTTTTTCTGACGATCTATCTGCTGTCTACGCGGACATTCATTCCTATCGCAATCAGGGTAATTCCGGCTATCAGCAAGCCGAAAAAGGTAAATATAAAAGGCTCGCCAGCATCGCCATGGTTGTTTTTTTTATATCTGCTGGTGCGATATACGCTGGACTGCATTTTATACCGCCTGAAACATGGGATGGAAGCACAGAAACTATTAGGCTCGTTCTACAATTGCTTGTGCTGTTTATTTATCTACTGGCTGGTGGCGTAATCTTACTCCAGTATTTTTCGGTCAAAGAGCTTTCTAAGGATTTTACAGGCCAAATCATTGGTGCCGCCGCAGATGCCGCCAAAGACGAAGCCGCTCTGTTTGAAGCGTTTGACAAGCGTTCTACAGAGTCTATCAAGTATGTGGCAAATCGATTTGATCATGCATCAACCCAACTTGGGCAACTTAGGTCATTTCTTCTTGGTGCAATAGAGAAAATCGGCATTATACTGGGGCTGATAGCAACGGTAATCGCAATAAGCAACCTTGCCAACAGTACAGGAGTTTCCTGGCTAGAGCTTCTTTCACTTGTCATGCTGGGGATCTACATGACTATGTTTCCGGTTACCGAAGCTGCTATTAAGGTCCAACGAATATCGAATATTCTTAATCAATATTTGGCTCTATTTCGATCAGGAGAAGACTGTGAAATGAATGGAAGCACTAAAAGTTAATCAAAGCCGTAGCTATGAATAAAATTGAAAACGCTGAAGGGGAAGGACGAAGCTCAGAGCTTAGCTCTATTCTTTCGTCGATATTCGGAACGGTTAAATTCACATTGGAAATTTGGTAACTATGTCATCTGAATTAAAAAAACTTGCCAAGCGTAGAAAAGCTCAAAACCGCTTGAGTGATATATCAGCGAAGGAAGAGCACGTTTTAGTTATTCACTATTCTTGCGAAAGCTTCTATGACCGACCGGAGGGCCAAACTCCAAGGGTAACCTCTATAGCTGTGCGAAACTTTGCAAGTGGACAGACAAGTTCCTTTTCAATCCACAAGATTGCAGAGCTTAAAGGAATTGAATTCGCTGACATACAGAACGACTATGACAAATTAGAAAAAGAGATGTTAAAAGAGTTTTATATATTTATGGAAAAGCATAAATCTCACGATTGGGTTCACTGGAATATGAGGGATATAAACTATGGATTCCCTGCGCTTGAGCACCGATTTCGAGTCTTAAGAGGTAAGCCACAAGAACTTGACGAATCGCGTAGATTCGATCTATCGCGAGCCTTGATTGATATTTTCGGACACAAATATATTGGCCATCCAAGGCTTATTCACTTAATAAAGTTAAATCATATAGAACCGCTGGACCTTCTTGATGGTCCGGGAGAAGCCGATGCTTTCGAAAATAAGAAGTATGTTGAGTTACATCAATCAACGCTAAGGAAAGTCGATGTGCTTTCTAGCATTCTTACCCGTGTTGTAGATGGAAGCATTAAAACTAATTCGAAATGGCGCGATCGGAATGGCATTCATCCTAAAATTATTTTGGAATATATTGTCAAGCATTGGGTATTCACATTGTGCGTAAGCGCATTGGGAATTGGTTCTAGCGTCTACGGTCTATTATTTTAATCGACATTAAAAATAAAATTTCAAAACTAACAATTAATAATATCAACGTTTACTTAACTTGAAAATGTGAAGCACATTATATCTTCATTTTATTGAATAGTGAGTAATTAGAGGGATCAATGAGAATTAAACATATTAAGGTCGATAACTTCCGACTTCTTAATCGCAGCCATTTAGATATGACTGATGGACTAACTTTAGTTGTTGGTAAAAATAACACAGGGAAAACTTCATTTGCTGTTTTGTTAGAAAAATTCCTAACAAATTCAAATCCGAATTTCAATTATCATGATTTCCCAGTTTCTTTAAGAGATCGATTACATGAGCTATCCGAAGAAACAAATTCTGACGAATTAAGCATACGACTAAGCCTTTGTATTGAATATTCTGATGAAGACAGCCTCGAAAATATATCTGAATTTATGCTGGATTTAGATCCAGAGAGAACAACCGTTAATATATTATTTGAGGCTAAAATTGACAAAGATGGACTTTTAGCACGGCTCTCTAAACATAGAGAAGATATTACTAAGGTTACAGAATGTATGGACGCTGTTGAGTACCAAGCAAAAAGAAATCTTTTTATTGAACGGAACATACATAAATTTATTAAACCTTCAATATACGCTTATGATGATTCTGGTTATGAAGGAGAAAAACCTTATTACCTAGAAAATCGTGATGAGTTAGAGGAAAAAGAATTTAAAAATGTCCGTAATATTCTTAACTTTCAGATTATTCATGCTAAAAGAAAAGTTGCTAGTTCAGATGAATCTGGAAAAAGACCCTTATCTTCAGTAACAACTAGCTTTTTTAACAAGTTAGACAATGCTGACGACGATCATCGTTTAGACCAAATTAGAGATAGCTTACTTGAGGTTGATAAAAGTTTAGAAGCTGAGTACCGCGATGTATTTAGCGAATTTCTATCAAACGCAGGCAGTTTTTTAAAATTAGATGGACTCAAAGTTATTTCCGACATTGAAGCGAGTTCGTTAATAGAGTCATCATCCAAAGTCATTTACGGGTCAGTCGATAACCATTTACCTGAAAACTTAAATGGGCTCGGTTATCTAAATATTCTTTACCTTCTCCTTAATGTTGAGATGGCTAAGAAAGAATTTGAAACTTCTAGGTCAGACATAAAACTCTTGTTCATTGAAGAGCCTGAGGCCCATACCCATCCTCAAATGCAGTCGATTTTCTCTCAAAAAATAAGAGAAATAATTAATAGCATCAGTGACTTACAATCGATTATTTCAACTCATTCATCGTATATCGTATCTAATGCAAAATTCGAAGATATCCGATACCTTTCAAAAAATAAAAACGATGTCCAGTTTAAAAACTTTCATACTGATTTAGTCAACAAATATATTGACAGCGAAGAAAGAGAAGGCGAGGGCGCGAAGTTGTATCAATTTTTAGAGCAATATCTGAAAATTCAGAACGCAGAACTATTTTTTACAGATAAAGCAATTTTCATTGAAGGTACTACCGAAAGAATGTTGCTACCACTGTTCATTAAAGAATTTGATTCACGTCCAGAAAATGAAGAAAATAAAATTGGTTCACAGAATATTTCGATTATTGAAGCTGGGGCTAACGCAAAAGCTTTTGCGCCTTTTTTAGAGTTTATCGGTGTACGCGCACTCATCATTACTGATTTTGACAGTACAAAGAAAGACGACACTGGTAAACAAACGACGTACCCAGCTTGCGTAGCTAAAGATGCAACTCATACAAGTAATCAGACATTGAGATACTTTTTTTCAGCACCAAAAATAAAAGGCGACGACGATAAACCAAATAAGGAGTTCGATAAATGGTTTGTGAATTTAAAGAATGGAGATACGGAGGCTCGTTTTGATAAGGTCAACGTTGTTTATCAAACTGAAGAAGCTGGATATCACGCACGATCATTTGAAGACGCGTTTATAAATATAAATAGACAAACAGTTAAACAAAATCACGCTGAGTTACTCGGCCTAAAGAAAAAAAAACTGCTTGAAGATCTTGAAGATCTTGATATATATGAATTAACTAATGAGATATTAGATAAAAAATCAGATTTTGCAGCTTCTGTACTTTATCTCGCACTTACAAACGAAGATGTTAATTGGACAACCCCTCGGTATATAAAAGAAGGGCTAAAATGGATCAGCCAATAATGCTACCAATAGACAAAATAAAGCGTTGTATTGTTGAAAAACAGTCGTTTGTTCTTCAAGGTGGTGCTGGGAGCGGAAAGACCGAAACCTTAAAACGAACCGTTCAATTCGTTGCTGAAAACTACCCTGGAAAAAAGATTGTGTGCATTACACATACGAATAAAGCGGTTGATGAAATTATCAGCCGTACAGGGTCAGAGCATGAAATATCAACGATTCATTCATTTCTTAACAGCCTTATAAAGCCATATAAAAGAAATCTACTAAAACTATTGCCTGAATTATTTTACGTGTCGAAGTTTGAAAGAATTCACTTAGAAGAATATAGCGATGAAAAAACTCAAAATCTCGTCGAACATAAACGCTACAAAAAAACGCATGAAAGCTTTGAAAAAAGGCGTTTTACCGTTTTAGGTGAAGCAACGGATAAAGTAATAGGCAAGAGGGAGTACGATAAAGATCCAGAAAAATATAATACTGAAACCAACGCTCTTATTGAGGAACTAAACCTCAGTATTTCAGGTTCTATAGAGCAACATAGCTATAGTGATGTTTCTTACAATAAAACTCCTTTTAACAACTTTGACAATGCAACCTTTGGTCATGATGGCCTAGTGGCAATAAGCGCATTGTTCTTTGAGCGTTACCCTAATATGGGAAAAATCGTTAGTGATAAATATGATTGTATTTTTATTGACGAGTATCAAGATACTAATGAGAGCATTATACAAAGTCTGCTAAGTCATATGCCAGATAGCCGGAAAACAACGGTTGGTCTTTTTGGCGATTCGGAGCAAGCAATTTATGAAGACGGAATAGGCTCCGCTGTTAAGTTAATTGACGCGGGTAGATTAACTTTAATTAAAAAGGAAGATAATTTTCGTTGCTCACCGCAAATAATAGACGTTGCCAATAAGTTTAGATCAGATACGCTCACACAAGAAGTCGCGCTTAAAGAAATCGATGGTGTATTAGAAAGTAAGGAAAGCCGTGCAGGTTCAGCTAAACTTATTTATGCAATAAAAGGAAAGAAACCAGAAAAGCCTAAGCGCCTTAAACAGAATCCAACTGCAGAAGATAAAGCAGAGCATTCATCCCTAATGGATGAATATGATAATCAGTTAGAAATCTATAAGGCTGATAACACAAGAAAACTAGATGCTCTTATTGAACATGCTAAACAGGGCATTGGTGAGCATATGGTTTTAAAGCTACCAAATAAGTCTGTTGCACAGGATGCAGGCTTTGGAAACTTATATAACCTATTTAATGATAGTTACTCTAACCCAAGAGAAAAGATAAAAGAACACCTTGATAGACTCCAGTTTGCACAGCTAGCGGAAACTTTAAAACTATTCGAAAGCTCAAAGGCAGAAAAAAAATATTTTATCCATTTAATCACTCAACTAAAGCGACAAGGCTTTGTAATCCGAACTCGAGAAGACAAAAAAACATTACATGCTACTTTAAACACTTTATCTAGTTCAAAAAAACCTGCACATGAAGTCATTATTGAAGCAATAAATACCAAAATAATTACAATCTCTGACGGTCGCAAAGCATATTTGTACCGCAAAGATAGTGAGTTAAAGCGAATAGAAAGCGAAGACCAACTTGATGCTTTCAAAGTATTGCGAAGAAAGGGCTGTAATACCAAGCCTCAGATGATTAAGTATCTTAAAGAAAATTATATTCCAAATATATCGGAAGAAATTATCCAAGATCAATTTGAAGAGCGTATGGATGATATTCGCACCCAAGAATTTTATAACGGCTTATTTAGTGCGAGCATCAGTTTTGAAGAAATGTTAGCTTTCTATCGATATGAAGATGACCATAGTAACTTCATGACTATGCACAAAACCAAGGGCACTGGAATTGAAAATGTTATTGTCGTTTTGGAAGAGTACAACTGGACTAAATATGATTTTGCGAGCTGCTTTAAATTAGAAGATAACAATCCAGCTAGGCAGGCATTAACAACAAAGTTGCTTTATGTTGCATGTTCAAGAGCGATAAAGAACTTAATTTGTGTTCGACTTATTGATGATGCCAGCGAAGCTGAAACGATGCAGAATTTTTTTGATGATTGTCATGAAGTTTCATAATGAATACCCAAACACCGATATAACTGGGACACCCACACTGAGAAGCACATAAATCAATGACTTAATGATCAATACTGCCGTTTATGACTGATGCCTCAGCCGATTTATACGCGTGAATATAAGAAATGGACTAGGCGACCTCGCCATCATCAAGGGTTATGCCGCCGCCCATAGTCGTACTTATAGTTATCGTGAACAACTGATTCTTTGACTTAACCATATCAACTATGAAGCCGAGTAGAGGGCGAGAGAGTGACACCAAAGTGAGTAGGCGGGGATTTTATTCATTGCCAACGGTAAAAATCTTATGCACTCAAACGCGCTTTGCTTAGCGGCTAACTAGTGTTGTTGACTCTTTTACTTGCGTGATCAAGCCGAGATTGCTTATGCTGACTCCGATACCATCTTTTACAGCGAGAGGCCACCATTGGACAATTCGAACTACCCTAGAGACATGATTGGCTACGGCGAAAACCCGCCGACGGTGAGTTGGCCGAATAAGGCTCGGATCGCGGTGCAATTTGTACTCAATTACGAGGAAGGGGGTGAGAACTGTATTTTGCATGGTGATGAGTCGTCCGAGTCTTTTCTCTCGGATATCGTAGGTGCCGCTCCTTTGCTCGGGCAGCGGAATATGAACATCGAGTCAATGTATGAATATGGTAGCCGTGCTGGTTTTTGGCGACTTCATCGCTTATTCACTGAGCGGGCGTTGCCTCTTACCGTGTTTGGCGTGACCATGGCTTTGCAACGTAATCCCGAGGCGGTTAAGGCGATGTTGGATGCCGACTGGGAAATAGCCAGTCATGGCCTGCGCTGGATCGATTACCAAAATGTTGAGCTTGAGCAGGAGCGTGCGCACATACATGAGGCAATCGCCTTACATGAGAGGCTTACTGGTCAACGCCCAAATGGTTGGTACACGGGCAGAGTGAGTGAGAATACTCATTTGTTGGTAAAGGAGACGGGGCAGTTTTTATATGATTCTGATAGCTACGCCGATGACTTACCTTATTGGGACACCAGCCAGCCGAAACCTCACCTGATTATTCCCTATTCTTTAGAAACCAACGATATGAAATTTGTTGCTGCCCAAGGTTTTAACTCAGGCGAGCAATTTTTTACTTATCTGCGCGACGCATTCGATACTCTGTATGCGGAAGGGGAGCGCTCGCCAAAAATGATGTCGATTGGTTTACATTGCCGAATTATTGGCAAACCGGCAAGAATCGCTTCTCTAGTTCGATTTTTGGACTACATTCAGGAACATGAGAACGTGTGGGTTTGCAAACGCGAGGACATAGCGAAGCATTGGCACAAAAACCATCCACCTGCTTAAGCCTTCAGACCGACCCCTTATACCTTCAGCCCGAGGCCTCTCAACACAAGGCCGATTAGATCATCGGCAATACGATCGAAATCTTGCTCGCTTGATTTTTCTTTGCCTGAGGTGATGAGTACCTGTGTTCCGTAATCGGCATAGTGCTGACTTGCACCCCAAATAAAGAACAGTAAATTCAAAGGGTCAATAGGGTGAAGTTTGCCAGCGTCTATCCACGCTTGTATTACTTTAACTTTATGCTGTACCCATTTTCTATTCTCAGTTTGTAGGAACTTTTTAAGATGTGGGGCGCCTCGAATAATTTCGCCGGCAAAAATTCTCGAGCGTTCAGGGTCGGTTTTTGAGAACATCACTTTGGACCTAATATAATTGGAGAGCGCGGTTTTCGGGTCGTCGCTTTCGCTGACGTTATCAAAGCTGCTATTCCACATGCCAACGATGTCATTCAAAATAGTGGCATACAAATCTTGTTTGCTGCTGAAATAGTAATGCACATTAGCTCGCGGAATATTAGCCCGCTCGGCGATCCGCTTTATAGTCGCACCCTCATAGCCATGCAGCAAAAATTCCTGCTCTGCCGCCGCGAGTATTAACAACTTATTTTTAGTGCGTACTCTACCGTCTTGTTTTTGTTCGTTAGTCATTCAAATTCACCCATAAGCTGATAAAAACCTATTGATTCGATTGTGCTATCCAAAGCCCCAATGTATCCCGTTCTTGCTGAGTCATATTGGTTTTATTCATCAGAGGCATGTTATGGCTATCTACCACACGAGCCTTAATTGCGGGCATCCAACGCAGCATGCTGGCATAGTCATTTAACATCACACCCGCTGGTGCGACGGTAAAGATTGCGTCAGTCGGCTTGCTGGAATGACACCCCACACAATGCGTAGTGATAATGGTCTCAACCTCAGCTTTCCCAACCAACGCGGCGCTAGACATGTCTACAGGCTCAGCTTGATTCTTATCTGACATAGCGTAAATAAGAAGTAGAGTTGCAATCACCACGCCTATTGGAATTAGAATATTTTGCCGATTGGTATGGCGCAATACAAAATACCATCGCGCCGCTGCGGTAATAATAAAAAGACACACCAACACCAGCCAACCATGTTGGTGGTTATAGGTCATCGGATAGTGGCTGCTGATCATGATGAACAATAACGGCAGCACGATATAGGTGTTGTGAGTTGAGCGCAGTTTAGCCTTCGCGCCCCATGCAGGATCAGGGGTAGTGCCCTCGGTTACGGCAGCGACGAGTGCGCGTTGAGAGGGCATTATCACGGTAAAGACATTACCGGCCATGATGGTGCCAATCAACGCACCTATATGAATATACATTCCACGGGCACTGATCAATTGGCTTAGTCCATACGCAAGCGCGGAGGTTCATACCAACAATAAAAGGGCTAACACGATGGCGTATTTACCAAGCTTGCTTCGGCAAAGCAGTTCGTAGATTAACCAGCCACCAAAAATACTCAGCAAGCCAATGCCAATCGCTTGGGCTTGACTAAGATCAGCCACGCTTCGATCTATTAGATAGGATTCAGCGCCTAGATAGTACATAACGCATAATAGTAAGAAGCCCGATAACCATGTGCTATAGGCCTCCCATTTGAACCAATGCAGTATTTCAGGGATTTTTTCTGGGCCATTCTGATACTTTGCGACTTCGTAGAATCCGCCACCATGAATCGACCAAAGATCACCTTTTATGCCTTTGTCCTGTTTCCACTTCGGAGGGGTCTGTAGATGGTTATCTAGCCAGACGAAATAAAACGATGCGCCAATCCATGCTACGCCAGTAATCACGTGGACGAAGCGTAAAATTAGATTAAGCCATTCAATTAGGTAAGGAGTCATGTCATAAATACAGAGTTGAGATATAAAGTTGAGCTATAAAGTTGAGCTATCAAATTAGAGTTTAAATTCGTGCATGAAATCAAAAAAGCTAGCAGCGCTGCAGCACCGATTCGCCCAAAATATGGGTCGCGCCAACCGTGCGATCGTCGCCTAAGACACTCAGAGCGAAGAGCTTTTCTTGCAAGCTCTGGCAGTGAGACAACCTGAGTTGCATCAGCGGCGTACTGTGGTAATCGAGAAACACAAAATCGGCCTCGTTACCGACCTTGAAATTACCAATGGTATTTTCCAAATCAAGCACCCGCGCACCGCCCAATGTGGCTAGATAAAACGATTTAAATGGGCTCAAACCATCTCCACGAAGCTGTTGAGTTTTGTAAGCCTCGCTCATTATTTGCAGCATCGATAAACTAGTACCAGCACCAATGTCGCTACCTAAACCTACCGCATAAGAAAATTCTTCTGCCTGCTTTAGATTAAACAAACCACTACCCAAGAAAAGGTTAGAACTCGGGCAAAAGGCGACTGACGACTTAGTATCGGCTAGGCATTGGCATTCGTCGTCGCTTAAGTGTACCCCGTGAGCAAAGACACTGCGGCGACCTGTTAGGTGATGCTTGTGATAGACATCTAGGTAGTCTTTGCTGTCTGGAAATAGCTCTCTAACCCACTCGATCTCCTTAATGTTTTCAGATAAGTGGGTATGCAGATAGACATCTGGAAACTCCTTCATCAAACGATCAGCAACGGCCAGTTGTTGCGCGGTGCTGGTTATCGCAAAGCGTGGCGTTACCGCATACTGTAGGCGGTCTTGACCATGCCATTTGTTTATCAAGCTGAGGCTATCGTCATAGGCGCTTTGCACATCGTCTAATAGTTCTTCAGGGGCATTTCTATCCATCAGTACCTTGCCACAAATCATGCGCAGCTTTTTTTCTTGTGCCGCCGTAAAAAAAGCATCTACCGATTGTCGGTGAACGGTGCCAAAAACTAAGGCGGTGGTAGTGCCATTGTTTAGTAATTGATTTAGAAAAAATGTCGCGATTTCACTGGCATAGGCCGAGTCAGAAAACTTCATCTCAGTTGGAAATGTATAGTTAGTAAGCCACTCTAATAGTTGCTCACCGTGCGATGCCATCATTTCTATTTGAGGGTAGTGAACATGGGTATCGATAAACCCTGGGACTATCAAGCCATTTTCATAATGGATGATCTCTACATCATCACTTAGGCTTGAGGCTAACTCTGTGTATGCTGCTAGCTCTCGCACCAAGCCGTTCTCAATAATCAGTAATCCATCGGCAAAATATTCATAGCTCTCATCCACCCCGACCACCGATGGGTCGTCTAAAAAGTGTAGTATTTCGCCACGATATGCTGTGATTTGACTCATTGCGATAGTTATCCTTAGTTTAGTGGCGCTCAGTCGAGTTGTATTGAAAAAGGATTTTCGAGTAAAACGTCGTCACAGTTATGTCCTTCACCGCCACGATCTATAACCAAAAAATCACTTTGTTGATGCAGCGCAAGACAAAAATGGTGCCAGGTGCCAGCGTGATAATTAACCCCTTGGTTGGCTTGAGCTAGAAACACTTGAATTGAGGCTTCGTTGAACTCGCCCGCCTTTGCGACCACCACCAAGTATGGATTATTGCTAAGCGGCACGAACGCTTGGCTCGACAGTGGGTGGCGCTCCATTAGCGTTATTTGTATCGGTAACGGCAGTGGTGTAGAGCGGAATATATTGATTAGTGTGCGCCCATTCTGTGTTTCCACATCGACCTTGGCCAAATCATGATAACGCTCGGTAAAACCTTGATTGATACTAATGAAGGGCCCGTTTTCTTGCACTTCAATCACATCACCAAAATCAGAAAAAGAGCTGGCACTAAGAGCTTGCGGTTTTACTATTATCAACTGCCTCGCCATTATCAGCTGCCTCGATAGGTGCTATAGCCATAGGGGCTGAGCAATAACGGTATATGAAAATGGTCGCTAAGCTCTGACTCGGCAATACTAAATACGATTTCTACATAGGGGTAAAAATAAGATTCTTGTTGCCTGTCGAAGTAGCTTTTTATATCAAAGGTCATGCGGTAATCGCCGGCGGTTAACACATGGTCGTCGGCCAAAAGAGTCGCAATTCGCCCGTCCGAGTTAGTGTCACCCTGTGCCAGAGCCTGCCAGCCAGTTGCTGTTTTCTGCTCAAGGCGAATCGCCAATTCATTGGCTGGCTTACCGGTTGAGGTATTTAATACATGGGTAGTAATTTGGCTCATTCAGAGGCCTCGATTAATTTCTGTAAGCGTAATTGAAATATTTTTCGTTGTTCTTCTGCGGCATTTACTAGTTCGGTGGCGCGATCATTTTTAACCCGCTCTAATAGCAGCTCGAGCATTTCTTGCGCTGATTTCCCGGTTGCGCAAACAATGAATATAAAGCCAAATTTGCTTTCATAATCGGTGTTGCCCTGCGCTAATTGTTGCAGCACTTGGTCACTTGCGGCGTTCACCTGCGTTTGCTCACCGGCGGCAAGTTCTTTGGTATTGGCGTATTTAGCTCGCAATGAGTCTACATTGCCAATTTTGGGGTGCCCGTCAAAGGCTTGTAAATAGTCTGCTTCTGTGAGGTTTTGCCAATGGCGGTTTGCGCGATCAAATAATGCTTGCGGGTCACTAAACGGCCGCGATTCAAGCATTCTACTAACCCACGCATCGCTAGTACAACATTGCAGCAACTGCTGTCTCGCTAGGCGGTCATTGGCGTTATTTAAGATGGATAGTGACATTGATCACTTAGCCTCATTAGACTTAAGGATTGAGTCCCAATTGGCTCGCCCTAGAACTCGCAATCGACTGACTCCGCCGTCCGGAAAAATATTGAGCTTCACGTGGGTAAACTCGGTCTCTCTACCGACTTGAATTTCATCAATGAAAAGATGCTCTTTATCAGCGTGTAGGGGCGTTTTCTTCAATACCGTTTGCCACTGTGTGCTGCTGTGCAATAGGTCTTTGTCGGATAGATTTAACAGCTCCGCATCAATAGCAAGTAGGCTCGCTGAGTCTGGAAAATTACCTTTAAAATGTGCCGTATCAATAATAACTTTGAGTATCGCTCCCTTAGTACCTAGCTTCAAAATAGCCCAATCATTATTGTTATCACGCCTACGCTTTGTTTCCCAGCCATCGCCCATATCGGCGCCGCGACCTGGCATGGTTAGGTTACGAGGCGAGCTATAAAACATATCGCTAGCGGCGATACCACGAGCACCGGTAGTGACGCTTGCTAAATCCACTAACTCACCGTCAATATAGTCACGACGATTCGGCCTTACGTCGCCATAGGCGCGAAACCGGGCAATACCTCCATCGGGAAACATTGAAAGCCTCAAGTGAGTCCAAGAGCTTGCACTGTTGCAGGCGAACAGGTTTTGACTATTCGCCTGGACCTCGCTGGAGTCTAGAATTGTTGTCCACGGCGTGTCGAGATCTGGTTCTCCTTTTAAGCTCGCCGCCTGCACCATAACGCGCTCAGGGGCGTTGCCACGAAAATGATTAGTGTCAATGTCAAAGAAGCGAACAACACCCGGCAGGCCCATTCGCAATACACACCAGTCACCTTGTTCGGCACCACTTTCGCTACGTAAGCTGCTATCCAAACCGCGATCCGAACTGCGGCCAAAACTACGCCGTGATTCCCAACCGTCCATTAATTGTCCGGTTGATATGAATTTGCCAGCGGTAAAGGTGCCACGCCCCGGCTTTACCAAGTTGTCGCAAGAGGCAAACCAATCATCGCTGCACGCGATCGCTCGCCCGCCTACCTTCTCACTTAGCAGATCTACGTACTGATTTTGAATGCTGACGATATCGAGTTCTTCTAGATTTGTGTTTGGCTTTGGGTCTTGTTTATTCATCTGAACTCCCTTCGCAGGCACTGCAGCTACCACAGTCTTTGGCTATCGACTCAATCGCCTTCAATTGCTTCCACTGCACGCCTTGTTGTTTTGTTTGAACGCTTGCTTCACGTTGATAATCTGCAATAAATTGACCGGCAATAGATACCGCTACTTCCATAGGGCGTTTGCCAGACACGTCATCTAACCCAATAGGGCAATGAATTTGTTTTATTTGGTCTTCACTAAAACCGACGTCAGCTAGACGTTTACTAAAGCGTAGCCATTTTGTTTTAGAGCCAATTAAACCAATAAAGCGGGCATCGCCTCGCTTTAGGGTCGCCACGCAGAGTTTAAAATCTAACTCATGGTCATGCGTCATTATGATGAAATAGCTATCGGCCGGCATGTTAGCAACTTCCTTTTCAGGGTCATCGCTAACAATTTCGTCTAGCTGAGCACCTTCGTGCCGAGCACCTTCTAAAGCGTTCGCTTGTGGCTGAGGAAACTGTTCCGCGCGGTTATCTACCCAACGTAGTGATACCGGAAGATCAAGCATGATTTTGCTCAATGCCGTGCCAACATGCCCAGCACCAAAGAGCATTACATTAGCGCGACTGCTGGCAAAAAACTCAAAAAATATGGTCGTGCTGCCACCACAACACTGCCCAAGCTTGGGGCCGAGCGGATAGTGCTCTAAATGTTGCTCGCTGATCGTTTGCTGTAGCATCAATCGTGCGCGTTCGGTAACCATAAATTCTAAATTGCCACCACCAATAGTATTGTATGTCTGCTGCTCGGTAACGATCATTTTTGTACCGCTATCGCGCGGTGCTGAGCCTCTCACACCTAAAACAGTCACCAGCACATAGGCTTGATTCAGCTGGTTTAGTTGACCGATAACCTCTGCCCAATGGCTGCTTTCCCTATGATTACTCCCCCTATGATTACTCATAGCGTCTCTCTCAATCGTCGACCTTCTGACTTACCATTTTCAATGCTAAGCTTTATTTGACTCACCGCATTTAAAACACGTTCTGGAGTCGCCGGGGTATTCAGCGTTGGGCTTATTCTGTAATCAGAAATACTTGCGACAGCGTCTCTAAGCGCCGACCAAACTGAAATGGCGAGCATGAAAGGCGGCTCGCCCACCGCTTTCGAATGATAAATAGTCGGTTCTCGATTTGGTTCGTCGGCAAGTAGCGCGACATTAAAAATTTCGGGGGTGTCACTAACCGCAGGAATTTTATAAGTTGCAGGGCCAGTAGTTTGCATGCGCCCGGTGCTATCCCAGCATAGTTCTTCAGTAGTCAGCCAGCCCATACCTTGAATGAATCCACCTTCGATTTGTCCTAGATCAATGTCCGGATTTAGTGACGTGCCAACATCGTGCAAGATATCGACTCGGCTGACTTTATATTCACCGGTCAACGTATCAATCATTACTTCGCTGACCGCCGCGCCATTGGCGAAGTAAAAGAAAGGGCGGCCAGACGCTGTTTCGCGATCGTAATGAATCTTTGGCGTTTTATAAAAGCCGGTAGACGACAACGAGACTCGGTTCATATAAGCCAATTGTACCAATTCGGCAAAGCTAAGTGTTTGCTCACCGATCGAGACTTGGCCATCTAAAAACTCGATACTAGCTACGTCAACCTTAAAGTGCTCACTGGCAAAGTTAAGCAATCTTGTTTTAATAATTTGTGCGGCATTTTGTGCGGCTTTGCCATTGATGTCGGTACCGGACGAGGCGGCCGTTGGCGATGTATTGGGTACTTTGTCGGTGCGCGTTGAAGAAACATTGACGGTTCGCACATCAACCGAGAACTCCTGAGCAACTATTTGTGCCACTTTGACAAACAGCCCCTGACCCATTTCAGTGCCACCATGATTTAAATGTATGCTGCCGTCTGTATAAATATGAATCAGTGCGCCGGCTTGATTTAGATGCTGCACGGTAAATGAAATACCAAACTTCACGGGTGTTAAGGCGATTCCCTTTTTGACAATGGTATTGTGTTTATTGAATTCTTTTATCTGTCGACGCCGCTTAGCGTAATCTGAACTGAGCTCAAGCTTTTCAATGATTTCCAGCAGATTGTTATGCTCCACAGTTTGGTGATAGTGGGTAATATTACGTTGTTGTTTCTGATAGAGATTTAGTTTACGCACCTCAAGTGGATCCTTATTTAAGTACCGTGCAATATCGTCCATAGCACCTTCTATAACCAGCATTCCTTGTGGGCCACCAAAACCTCGGAAAGCGGTATTTGAAACGGTGTTAGTTTTGCAGCGATAGCCGGTTATTGTTGCTTGGTCAAGATAGTATGCATTGTCGGCATGGAACATAGCGCGATCGACAATGGCATCTGATAGGTCAGGCGATATGCCACACGTTCCGCTAACCTCGATCTCTATTCCTTTGATAAGGCCCTCTTGGTCGAAGCCAACGTCGTAGTTGGTTTCGAACGGATGCCGCTTTCCAGTTAAGAGCATGTCGTCGGCTCTACCGAGTCGTAATTTGACCGGCTTCTGAGTGTGATGTGCAAGCAACGCGGCGACACAGGCCCACGGCGCTGCTTGGGTTTCCTTACCGCCGAATCCGCCGCCCATTCTACGTATGTCAACCGTCACCAAATTAAACGGAATACTTAACACTTCAGCCACCAACTTTTGCACCTCTGAGGGATGCTGGCTTGATGTGTATATGATCATGCCGCCATCTTCGATTGGCTCTGCAGACGAAATTTGGCCTTCCAAATAGAAATGTTCTTGCCCGCCAATACTCAGGTTCTCGGCTAGTCGATTAGCTGCGCCAGCAACAGCGCTTGAAGAGTCTCCACGTTTTTGGGTGTGACTAGGTCGAACATAAGATTTAGCCTCATGGGCTTGTTCGACGCTTAATATCGCCGGTAACTCTTGGTATTCGATCTTGGCCAGCTTTGCCGCTCTACAGGCTAGTTGGTGTGAGCTTGCGGCAACGGCGAACAACGCTTGCCCATTAAATTCGATGGTTTCACTGGCAAACAACAAATCACCCGGAAACACCGGCCCAACATCTACATGGCCAGGAATGTCATCGGCGGTGATCACCGCGACCACGCCGGCAGCGCGTCTGACCTCGGATAAATCCAACGACAACAATTTGCCGTGAGCGATAGTGCTTTTTCCTATAGCCGCATGCAGTTGGCCCACGGTATTTGGCCGGTCATCAATATACACAGCGGATCCGCAAACATGCTTATCGGCGCTATCGTGTTTTTGCGATTGACCAACTTTACCATGGCGCTGAGCTATTTTACCGCGATGCTGACCGGCGCTTTTCTTACTATCAAGATCGCCCAGCTTACGCATGAGTCACCACCTGCGTTACCACGTCTGGATTGTTGATTTCGAGGTAAGCACGGCGTAATAAATTTTGCGCTACTTGCAGTCGATACTGGCTCGATGCTCGGGCATCAGATAAGGGAGTAAAGTCTTCGCTTAGGGCCGCCGCTGCGCGTTCAATAGTTGCCTCGTTCCATTGTTGCTCGCGAAGTGCGGCCTCGCATTTTACCGCCCGCTTTGGAATCGCCGCCATACCACCAAAAGCGATGTCGATTGTCGATACAATATTGTCTTTAAGTTGCAACTTGATCACCGCTAACACCGCAGAGATATCATCATCGAATCTTTTTGAAACCTTGTATATTTTTAAATGCGTCCTATCGCTCACGCTTGGAATAAATATTGATTGGATAAATTCGCCGGCTTCTAATGCTGTTTGCTTGTAATCAAGAAAAAAGTCTTCGATTGCCAGTTGTCGAATACGCTCGCCTTTACGCAAACACAGGGTGGCACCCATGGCGATTAGCACCGGTGGCATGTCACCCACCGGCGAGGCGTTTGCAATATTGCCTCCCAGCGTGCCTAGATTGCGAATTTGCAATGAGCCGAGCCGCTCTATCATCGCGCCCCATTCGGGGTATTGTTGGCTTAGTGGCTTAGCAAACTGACTATAAGTCGCAGCAGCACCAATTGTGAAACCTTCTTCTGAACGTTCAACTTGGCAAAGCTCGGCAACATCAAGGGTAGAAATTAGAGTGTCAAATTGATCCAGACTCTGGGTTATCTGCAGACACAAATCGGTGCCTCCGGCGACCAGACGTGCCTCTGGATAAGTTTCGATCAAGTGCGCCAGCTCACTAACAGACTGGGGCGAAAAAGAGCGGCAGCCGTCTCCACTCAATTCAATAGTAGTGTCAGACGAATCGTCGGCAATCGCCTGCAATCGTTTTATTGTAATCGCGCTTCTAGAGTCAAATTGGTCCGGCCTTTTTTCGGCCGTCATGGCGGCATCGATAATGCTTCTATAACCAGTACAGCGACATAAATTACCACCAAGTGCCTCAGTCGTTTGTTGTCGTGTCGGGGGCAGTTCATGGTTTTTGTTCAAGGCAAACAGCGACATGACAAACCCGGGTGTGCAGAAGCCACACTGCGAACCATGTTGATCGACCATCGATTGCTGCACCGAGTGCATCTGACCTTTATGCTGTAGGTCTTCGACAGTGATCAGTTGCTTGCCATGCAAACTTGGCAATAGTGCGATACAAGCGTTGACGGCCTTATAATGAATTTCATCGGCACTCAACAGCTCTTTTGACAACCCTTTAGACACCTCGCCAAGAACCACAGTACAGGCACCACAATCACCCGAGGCACAGCCTTCCTTAGTACCCACTTTGCCAAGTTGCTGACGGAGGTATTGCAGCACTGTTGTGTTCGGATTTAGATCTGCCAAGCTGACCTCTTCGTCGTTTAGAAGAAAGCGAATAGGCTTAGAAGACATAGTTTGCGGTCCGGTTAGGGGTTTCCTGCGTTTCATAAAGAATTATCACGCAGATTATGCCGAGCTTTTGGCTCGACCATTGAATTTTAAAATATAGTTCATACTTGACACACTAGTCAACTTTTAATCAACTGTGTGAGTATCATCTAAGGTTAGTAGCTGTAGGCACTTTTCTAGCTGTAGGCACTTTTTTTAGCTGTAGGCACTTTTCTAGCTGTAGGCACTTTTTTAGCTGTAGGCACTATGACTTTGGTTTACTGGCAATGCGCATGCTAGTGCTGCACAATCTTATTACTCATAAATGATAATAGGACTTACTGATGAGCGGCCCAGAGTTTCGGACTGACCTACCCGCACCACGGAGTTTAGAACAGGAGTTTTTGGCCTTGACGGCTAGAAACGTGTTGCGCAACCCCTTACCAGTATTTGTTGGAATAGCCGTTATTGCTATCGCAGCTCTGGGAAATGTACCCGCGCAGTGGGTGATTGCGTGGATGTCCCTGTCTGCCATTGGTTTGTTTGGGCGAGCCGTATTCATTCGCCATATAATTCAGCAGCCGCGCTACACCGACCAACAGCGCTTACGGTTTATTTATCTTTCAAGTTTTTTCAATGCAGTGATTTTGTGTTTATCTCTGGTCTTTTTCCCGTGGATGAGTGTTATCGATGCGGTATTGGTAACATTGGTTATGGGATTTCTAGCTATTGGTGTTGTCGTCAGCAACGCTGGTTTTGCTAAGGCGACTACTCCTTACGTATTCGTGGTTTCAATATCGTTGGCGATAATGTGGGCATTGTTTCCACACTCAGATGGCGACGGAATATGGAAGGCCTATGCGTTGAGTGCGTTTATTGTTTTCATGAACTTTGTTCTTATCAGCGTTTCAAAAGATATTCACCGGCTGTTCAGTAATTCAGTGGAGATGCGGCTGAAGTACGCCGATGTTAATCATCGACTATTAGAATCGCTGGGTGAATCGCGAGCCGCGAATGCGGCCAAAACTAGATTCCTAGCCGCCGCCAGCCATGATCTACGCCAGCCGGTACACACCCTATCGTTACTGACCGCAGCACTAATGTCGCGTAACACCAGCAATCTGAACGTCGACGACAGAGTTACTGAAATCACAGACACGATGGACAAAGCGCTGCACAGCTTAGCGGTTCAATTGGATTCTTTGTTGGATATATCCAAACTCGACGCAGGCGTCATTACCGCAACGCTTGATGATACTAACGTAACCGTTATTGCCCATGGCTTGAGACACGAATTTTTATCATTCGCCAATGAGAAGCAGCTTGCTATTAACGTAGATGCTCCAGCGCCCGTTATTGCGTTTACTGATGGCACGTTGCTTGAAAGACTGTTGCGCAACCTGATCGCTAACGCAATTAAATATACTGAAGTTGGGAAAATTGATATAAAGGTCTGCTGTGATAAGGAGGTTGTTATAACCATAAAGGATACTGGTATCGGGATCGCCCAAGATCAGCAAAAACTAGTGTTTGAAGAGTTTTATCAGATCGATAACCCGCATAGAGATCGAAGTAAAGGCTTAGGGTTAGGCCTTTCGATAGTCAGCAGACTTTGCCTACTATTAGATGCCAAATTGGAGCTTCGATCAAATTCAGGCGCGGGAACTGAGTTTTCTATTCGCCTAAACAAAGGTTCCCAAATAGAAACTGAGGCCCAGCAAAACAAACCGGTTTACTCGTTTAGTAGGTTACGAGTATTGGTGGTTGATGATGAGACCGATATTCTTTTGGCAACTAAGATCTACTTGGAAGCACTCGACTGCGTGGTTCTGTCGGCTGAAACCACTCAAGAAGCAATGGAGCTGGCCAGAACCCAATCACCAGAGCTAGCCATTGTTGATTTGCGGCTACGCGATAACGACAGCGGCATAGTAGCATTGGAGGCTATAAGGTCTCTACACCCTAATATTCCGGCGATTATGATTACCGGAGATACGGCTCCAGACAGGTTACGCGAAGCGTCGAGCGTTAACGCCAAACTACTTCATAAGCCTATCTACTCAGATCAATTGCAGGCCGCGATACGGGAAGCATTGCGTGATACGACTGAGTAACCTTTAAGAATATCAGCCGACGCCGTTAATATTAGCCTCTAGGGTTAATCCTAGATTTTTGCTTTAGTATGCAACTTATGTTTGTCCAAATTTTTAGATGTAACAGTAAATTTTGCCGCTTATAAGCCAAACTTTAACTTAGCCGCCATATAAACCGCTTCAGTTCGATTCTTAACATTGATAACTCGGTATGCTATCGACAAGTGGGCTTTTACTGTTCCTTCGGCTATATTTAATTCTCGTGCGATCACTTTGTTGGGTTTGCCTTTTATCGCGCCGGTCAACACTTCTAGTTGTCGGCAAGATAGTTGCGAAACAAGGCTTTGATCTAACGGAATGCCACTCTCTATTTCAAGCGAAGGATTAGGGCTTGGGTCTTTAGTTTTGGCAGAGACGAAAGCCATAGCGGGCAAATAGATACCACCAGCGAGAACCGATTTAAGTGCCGTGATCATAACGTTTGGGGTAGATGATTTAGGGATAAAACCCGCTGCACCTACCTCAACCGCTCCTCGAATGATCGCTTGATCATCCTCGCTGGATAAAACGACCACCGTCGATGAGGGGAACTTAGTTTTAATTTTTTTAGAG